>JBKJLU010000147.1:0-2664 GCA_046596815.1 Acidimicrobiales bacterium
AGCTTGTAGATGATCTCGTAGGTGCGGATCTCCACGTCCTGCTGACCGGCCATGTCGCGGGCCTTGCGGTCGGGTCGGACGTTGAAGCCGATGATCGTGGCCCCGGACGTGGCGGCCAGACTGATGTCGTTCTCGGTGATCCCGCCGGCGGCCCGATGCACGAACCCGACCTTGACCTCGTCGCGCTCGAGCTTCTGGATCGACTGGGTGACCGCTTCGAGCGAACCCTGCATGTCGGCCTTGAGGATCAGGTTCAGCGTGGCCTTCTCGCCTCGCTGGATCTGCTCGAAGATGTCCTCGAGCTTGGCGCCCGTACCCGTGGCCGACGCCGTGCCCGCCTGATTGGCGAAGCGGCGGCGCTGCGAACGGGCCTCGGCCACCGTCTTGGCCGTCTTGTCGTCGATCGTGGCCCGCAGTTCGTCGCCGGCCAGCGGGACGTCGGAGAGACCGAGGATCTGCACGGGCGTCGACGGCATGGCTTCCTTGACCCGGTTGCCACGGTCGTCGATGAGGGCGCGGACCTTGCCCCACGCGGCGCCGGCGACGATCATGTCGCCGACTCGTAGGGTGCCCGACTCCACCAACACGGTGGCGACGGGTCCCTGGCCCACGTTGAGGTTGGCCTCGAGGACGATGCCGCGAGCCCTTCCCTCGGGGTTGGCCGAGAGCTCTTCGAGGTCGGCCACCAGGAGGAGCTGCTCGAGGAGGTCGTCGATGCCCAGGTTCTGCAACGCCGACATCTCCACCATGATCGTGTCGCCGCCCCAGTCCTCCGGGACGAGGCCCTGATCGGAGAGCTGCTGCTTGACCCGGTCGACGTTGGCGTTCTCGCGGTCGATCTTGTTGATGGCCACGACCATCGGGACCTCGGCCGCCTTGGCGTGGTTGATGGCCTCGATCGTCGTCGGCATGACGCCGTCGTCGGCCGCCACCATGAGGATGACGATGTCGGTGGCCTCGGCGCCCCGGGCCCGCATGGCGGTGAATGCCTCGTGGCCAGGGGTGTCGATGAACGTGATCTCGCGACCGTCCTTCGTCACCTGGTAGGCGCCGATGTGTTGGGTGATGCCGCCGGCCTCGCCGGCGACGACGTTGGCCTCGCGGATGCGGTCGAGCAGCAGGGTCTTGCCGTGGTCGACGTGGCCCATCACCGTGATGACCGGCGGACGGGGGCGCTGGCCCTCGTCGTCCTCGTCGTCGTTCTCGGCGAAGAACTTGGCGATGAGCTCGGCTTCCTTCTCCTCGCCGCGGTCGACCAAGCGGATGGTGGCGCCGAGTTCGAGCGCCCACAGTTCGATCTGCTCGTCGGTGAGCGACATGGTGGCCGTGACCATCTCGCCCTGCTGGAGCAGGTAGCGGATGATGTCGGCCGTCGACCGGTTGAACTTCGGCGCGATCTCCTGGGCGGTGCTGCCCCGCTCGATGATGAGTTCGCCCTCGGGCACCGGAGCGCTCGACGGGGTGTAGCGGGTGAGCTCCTGGGCCTCGAGCTCTTCGTAGTTGCGACGCCTCCGTCCGGATCGGCGACGACGTCCACCACCGGCGAAGCGACCACCACCGGGTCGGCCGCCGGGACCGCCGGGGCCACCACCAGGACCGCCGGGACCACCGGGTCGGGCGCCGAAGCCGCCGCCGCCACCGGGTCCGCCGGGTCGGCCGGCTCCTGCTCCGGCACCGAACGACGGGCGACCGGCACCGCCGGGAGGACCACCAGGACGGGAGAACCCGCCGCCCGCAGGGCCGCCGGGACGACCGGGACCACCAGGACGACCGACGCCGCCGGGGGCCATCGGCCGACCACCCATGCCCGGAGGCGGGGGGATCGGCTTGCCGGTACGCGACGTCGGCGGCGTGCCGGGAGGCGGCGGAATGGGCTTGCCGGTGCCGCTCAGCGGGGGGCGGCGGGGCGGCGGCGGAACCGCACGACCAGCGGGCCCACCGGGGCCGGCGGCGGGACGCTGCCCGGGATCGCTGATGCTCGGGGGGTGGTCGCTCGGCGAAGGAGCCGGGGCAGCGCTCGGAGGCGCGGCCGAGGCCGCCGCCGGACGGACGAGGTCGGGGGCCCCACGATCGGGGGCAGGTGCCGGCCGCTCGGGCGGAGCCACGGGGCGGGGCGAAGGCGACGACGGACGGCTGGAGATCCGACCGTGGGGGGCGGGCGCCGCAGCCGGAGGGGGCGCGTCCACGGCAGCCGGACGGGCGGGAACGTTGCCGCCGTCGAGATCGTCTCGAGCGGGCACCTCGGTCCGTTCGGGCGGTGCCGTGCGGGCGTCGGCCTCGGCCGGCGGGGCCACCGCCGCGAGACGGGCCGGCTCGGCCGCAACCGGCTCGGGGATCGAGGGGGCCGGCGTCGGTTCGATCGCCGGGGCCGCAGGCTCGCCCACCGAGGGCGCGGTCTCGCCCGCTTCGGCGACCACAGCTTCGGCGGCCACCGGTTCAGCGGCCTTGGGGGCGGCGGCCTTCTTGGCCGCAGCTGCCTTCTTCTTGGGCGACTCCGGCTCGGGCGGCGAGACGTCGCGACGCAGTCCCTCGGCGGCGGCCTTTCGGCGGGCACGATCGGCTTGGGCGTCCTCGATGCTCGAGGAGTGGCTCTTGACCCCGATCCCGAGCGCCAGGCACAGGTCGAGAGCTTCTTTGTTCGTCAGCCCGAGTTCACGAGCAAGC
>JBKJLU010000094.1:0-6108 GCA_046596815.1 Acidimicrobiales bacterium
CCCGCTCTGCTCGTCAGCCTCTATGCGTTGCTCAGCGGGGGTCAGTGCCCAGAACAGCAGTCGTGATTGCTGTCGCTCGATGGCGTCCTGCGGCCGGCCGTAGCGGTAGGCCTGGGCGATGACCCCGGCCGCCGGGGTGAGCAGGCCGAACATCGACACCAGGAGGATGGTGCGGTTGTCGCCCTGGATGCGCAGGGCGAAGATGGCCACGGCGGGAATGAGGGCCAGGTACAGGGCGGCGAGTGGCCCCTTGCGCCACCGGGGCACGAGGTGACCGTCGGGAAAGATCAACAGCGCCAGCACGTAGGCCAGCGCGGCCACGACGTGGAATCCGTCGTGGGTGATGGTGTCGAAGGGCGTGCGTTCGAGCGTCTCGTACACGAGGTTCGACTGCAGGTTGAACACCGCAGCCGTGCCGACGAGCCCGAAGGCGAGGAGCGGGGCCGTTCGGTCACGCGGTCTCAGCCAGTACAAGATGCCGGCCAGGCCGAGGTTCAACAGGCTGAACGCATAGTCGAGTGCCAGTTGCGCGTTGGACTCGGTGTCATGGCTGGCGTCGGCCATCGCCTTGGCGGCGCGACCCCAGATGTCTTCGCGCAGGCCGAAGTCGTGGAGCCGATCGTGAAAGCCGGGGTTGTGGGCGGCGAACGCGGCGAGCGCTCCGCTCGTCAAGATGGTGACCGCGAAACCGGCGAAGGCGAGAAACAGCAGGGGCACGACGCGGCGGGACAACGCCGATGGTCGCCACGGAACGGGCAACGCCAGCGCGGGGGGTGGCGCTTCGATCTGCGCCACCCCCTGCTCGGCCATTGTCCCTGTGCTCACTTCACGACGATCGTGCCAACCATCGACGGGTGAATCAAACAGGCGAAGGGATAGGTGCCCGATTTCGTGAAGGTGACGCTGAACTCGTCGCCCTCGCCGAAATCGAGGCCGCTCGAACGGAAGCCCTTGCCATCCCACGGGCCGGCGTCGACCTTGACCGGCTCGGGCGGCGGTCCTCCTCGTTCTCCGCCCTCACCTCCGCCTTCACCTCCGCCATCGTCGGGTGGTTTGGGTGGCCCGGGCCACCCGGCGGGAGCACTCGCCTTCGGGTTGAACTCGACGTTTCCGTCGTTGGCGATCGTGAAGACCGGGAAGTACTTGGGCACGTTGAAACTGATCGTGTGCATGCCGGCAAAGGTCCACCTGACCTTCTCATTCGCCTTGGCCGTCATCTGCTTCGGGACGAACTCGTTGATGATTCCGTGGACGAGCTTCTTCTTGTAGAAGAAGGGACTGGGGACGCCGATGAGGTTCTTTCCCTTCGTCGCGATCTCCTCGTCTCCCGTCTCGCCCGCAACAACGACCTTCCCGGCCTTGGCCGCCTTGTAGTTGGCGACCATCACCTCCGTGCGGCTCTTCGATTCTTTCCTGGCCGCTTCGGCCACGTCCCGGGAGGAGGGAATGTCGGTGCCCTTGGGCACGATCTCGACCTGGCCGTACTGCAGCGGACCATGCACGTTGCAGTAGTAGCCGTAGGTGCCGGGCTTGGCGTTCGCGGCGACGGGCACGCGGAAGGTGTTCCCCCCGACCCCCTCGTACGGGATGATGCCGCTGCTGTACACGGCGTCCGAACCGGTGAACTTCGGTTGGGCTCGCTTCGGGCATGGCGACTTTCGGTCACCGGGCCACGCGTCGGCCTCCGTGACATAACAGGGTTGTGCCGCGTTCTGCACCAGCGACGAGTCCTCGCCTCCCTCATGATCGAAGACGAATGGCAGATTGAACGCCTTGAACTCTTCGGGTTCTTCCCCGCTCGGGAATTCCCCGGCGCTCTCGATCTTGGTCAGCAACGAGATGATCGGCGTGAGGACAGGATCGACGATGCTTCCGAAGGTCACGCTGTGGGGCTCGCCGGTCCAGGCTTGTTCGAACTCGACGGTGTCGCCGGGGCGGACCGTGACCTTCCGGGGGTAGTAGTCGAACATCGACGTCTCCGTCTCGTCGTGTCGGTAGTCGACGAGCACCTGGCGGATCTCTCCGCCGGAGTCGTTCGAACTCGAGCCGCCTCCACAACCGACCAAGACCGTTGCGATCATCGCCAGCGCAGTGGCGACGGTGATCCTCTTCATGATTCCGCCTTTCCTGAGTATTCCGAAGTGTTTCGCATTGCAGGTGAGATCTGGAGGATGGCTCCCTCGACGGCCGCTTCGACATCGACGGGCGAGGACGCAAGGCCGTGCACGATCGCGTCGAGTTCGTCGTCCGTGCGGGACGGGTCGTGGTGGAACAACAGCAACCGCGCGGCGCCCGCCTCCTCGGCCAGTCCGACGGCGTACTCGACCGTGCTGTGTCCGAAGTGTTTCCGGGGCCCGAAGTCGGCCTTCGTGTACTGCGCGTCGTGGATGATCAGGTCGACCCCGTCGGCGAGTTCGAGTGCGGCCTCGTGGTACGGACCCATGCCGTCGGGTCCGGGGCCGTAGGTGATGGGGGAGTGGTCGGAGAGGTAGGCGAACGTCACTGCGCCATCGCTGACGCGATAACCGAAGGTCCGCCCGCCCTTGTGGGGAATCTCGCGGGCGCGCACCCGGTACCCCTCGATCTCGTGGTCGCCCTCGTCGATGCCGCCGAAGGCCCAGGACCCGCCGAGCTCGCGGGGAGTGATGGGGAAGTGGGGCGGCGAGAGCATGTCCTCGAGCACGTTCTCGGCATCGCCCTGCTCGGGCATCAACAAGGTCACGTCGGCATCCGGCCGGCCGCCCGCCGGGAAGAACGGCAAGCCGTGGGTGTGATCCCAGTGCAGATGGCCGAGCAAGATCGTGCCCCGGAAGGCGTCGTCGCCGAAGAGCTGCGACAACGGACGCAGCCCGGTGCCGGCGTCGAGGATGAGGCGCGGCACATCGTCTCCATCGGCGAGGATGCCGACGGCGGACGTGTGCCCTCCGTACCGGATGAATTCTGGCCCGGGAGCGGGCGTCGATCCACGAACACCGCCGAGAACCAGACGCACCTAGCGGGACTCCTCTCGACGGTGCCCCGCCGAGATCTCCTCGAGCTTGGCCCGATCGATGTCCGCGTCCTTGGCCACGGCGACCCGGCAAGGGGTGACCGCTCGAAGCGTCGATGTGCGGATGCCGCCCTCGAGTAGTGCTCGCTCCCCGAGCAACGCTCCCGGGCCGAGCTCGGCCACGCCCTCCCCGTCGACCTCGGCCCGAAGCACACCGTCGAGGAGGAGGTACAGCTCGTTGCCCGGCTGGCCTTGCTCGGTCAGCGTCGTGCCTTCCTTGACCTTGCGGATGTCGGGCTTGCGGCCCGCCATCAAGACCGTCGACAGTTCGCGCTCGAGCGCGGTCTCGGCGGCGGTGACGATGGCGGGCGAGTCCTCGTCGCCCCAGGGAGTGTGCTCACCGAAGGCCGTGCGCCACCAGTCCTTGAAGTCGATGATGCCCGTCTTGGCCGCGAGCTTTCCGTCGGTGTCATAGATCCAGTGCCGGGGGAACGGGCTGGCCCCGATGACCTCGAACTCCGAAGAACCATCGACATGGATGGTGAGCGCCAGCGTGCTCCACGCCGTGGGCGCCACCACCTGAACGAAGGGCTTGCGGTTCACTCGCCGCGGCGCTGGGACCCCGGTGCGGCCACCTGCGGTCTGCACGAACCGCACGGCCTCCTCGCTCACCTCGGGCTCACGTTGGATGTCCGGGTAGGGCACCGCCTGGAAGGTCGTCTTCCTCGATCCGACGGTCAGCGTGGTCGCACCGATCAGCCCGCCGCCGAGGTGGCCGAACCCGGTGATGCGACCGTCCTCGACCTCGATGAACGCCTTGAGGTTGTTGGCGAATCGGAACCGGTCGGCGTCGCGGAGCGCCTCGAGGTCATCGATCACATCCGGAAGGGGGGAGTCGTAATGGGCAATGCCCATTTCGAACGGCAACTTCGTACCAAGACCGCTGATGGCCTCGGACGGAATCCAGGAGATCGCTGTGACGGCCGCTTCGTGTCGCATGGAAGTACTCCTCGTCAGGGTTCGACGGTCAAGACGCCCCGCATGGACGGGGTGTCGTGACCAGGGATGGTGCAGATGAAGTCGTACGTGCCGGGTTCGGCGGTGAACGTCAGGCGGGCCGCCTCGCCTCCACCGGCCCCGACCTCGACGTCGAGCGCTTCGATGGTGAAGGTGTGGGGAACGGCGTCGGTGTTGGCGAAGGCGAGATGGATTTCGCCCGCCTGGGCTCGCAATGCCCGAGTGGAGTACGTGAGATCGGAGACTCCGAGGAGCAGCTCGCGGTCCGCCGACCCGCCGGCAGTGGCGACGAAGAACGCGATCACGGCGACGATGCCGACCAGGGCGCCGATGACCCCGACGAGGGCGAGCGGGCGTGGTCGCTCGCGGACGCGTCGGGGTGCGAACCGCCCGTTCTGCGCCTGTGCCTGCACTACCGCCACGATTCCTCCGTCGATGGTCCTGCACCTCCGAAGGTACCCAGGTGTCGGGGGTTCGGAAAGGGAGCAGACCGGCGTCTGACGAGGGGTGCTGGCATCCCCTGACGACACGTGCTCGCATCATTGAGCGCGACCCGCCGAATCGTGAGACTCTGCAGTTGTGGCGGACGGGAAGATCACCGTGTTCTTGGCGGACGACAACATCATCGTGCGGGAGGGCGTCCGCGCCCTGCTGCAGCGCCAGAAGGATCTCGAGGTCGTGGGCGTGGCGGCCGACTACGACGAGCTCGTCAAGGGAGCGATCGAAGCCCATCCCGACGTCGTCGTCACCGACATCCGCATGCCCCCGAACTTCCAGCGCGAAGGCATCGACGCGGCCAAGGAGGTTCGCAAGCGCCATCCCGGCACCGGCATCGTGATCCTCTCCCAGTACGACGATCCGGAGTACGCGATCTCGCTCCTGGCCGAGGGCCAGTCGGGCTACTCGTACCTGCTCAAGGACCGCATCGCCGAGGGCAACCAGCTTTCGCTGGCGGTGAAGGTGGTGGCCACCGGCGGATCGATGATCGATCCCCACATCGTGGGCAGCCTCATCCATCCGGTCACGTCCGACACCGACCTGAGCCTCGAAGACGAAGAACTGTTGAAGGCGGTGGCCGAAGGTCGCACGATCAAGTCGATCGCGATCACCCGTCAGACGACGCCGGCGGCGGCCGCCGAGGAGGTCGAGCGCCTCTTCCTGCGCATCGCCCAGTCGGCCAGCACCGGCGCCGAAGGATCGATCCGCAAGCTCCGCATGCTGCACCAGGCGATCGTCGATCGCGAAGAGCAGGGCGAATCGTTGAGCCGGCTGCTGCCGGGCGGACTGGCCGAGAAGGTGGCGCGCGAGGGCCATCGCATCGGCGAGACCGAGGACCTCGAGGTCACGGTGCTCATGTCCGACATCCGCGGCTACACCTCGATCGCCGAGCGGGCCGAACCGGCGAAGCTGGCTCGCCAGCTCAACGCCCATCGAGCCGAGATGAACCGCGCCATCCTCGACAACGGCGGGACCGTGATGCAGTTCGTCGGCGACGCCGTCATGGCGGTCTTCGGAGCACCCCTGCCCCAGGAGAACCATGCCGACCATGCCTTGCTCGCAGCCGCGGCGATGCATCAGCGTCAGGCTGCGGTGAACGTCGGCTGGGAACGCGACGGCCTGCATCCCTTCGGCCTCGGCATCGGCCTGTCGACCGGCAAGGTCGCAGGAGCGCTGCTCGGATCCGAAGAGCGCCTGGAATACACGATTGTCGGCGACACGGTGAACCTCACCCAGCGACTTCAGCAGTTCGCCGCGCCCGGCGAGACCGTGCTCAGCGAGAACACCACCATCGCCCTCACCACGCCGGTCGAGGGCGAGACTCTGTGCGAACAGGTCAAGGGACGCGAGCAGGTGGTGACGGCGCTGAAGCTGGCCGCTCAGACGTATTGATCAGTCGAAACGATCGGGTCGAAGATCAGTCGAAACGATCACGGCGGGGGCCGTCGGAACTGAGGGTCGCCGCCCTCGTCCCACAGCCGGCGCAGCACCCGTCCGCTGAGGTCCTCTTTGTGGAGGTAGGCGGCCGCCCCTGAGGTGCGCACGTCGGGAGGAAGGTCCTCGACCAGATAGGTGGAGAGCAGGACCACCATCACGCCGGGATG
>JBKJLU010000214.1:0-2532 GCA_046596815.1 Acidimicrobiales bacterium
CTTGTCGTATTCGATCTCGGGGAAGATCAGCTGTTCGGAGACACCGAACGTGTAGTTGCCGCGACCGTCGAAGCTGTCGGCCGGCAGGCCACGGAAGTCACGGATGCGGGGAATGGCGACGCTGATGAGGCGGTCGAGGAACTCCCACATGCGATCGCCCCGCAGGGTGACCTTGCAGCCGATGTTCTGACCCTCGCGGAGCTTGAAGCCGGCGATCGAGGTCTTGGCCTTCGTGACCATCGGCTTCTGGCCGGTGATCAACGTGAGGTCGCGGACGGCGCCTTCGAGCAGCGACGGCTGACCAACGGCCCGGCCGACGCCCATGTTCACCACGATCTTCTCGAGGCGGGGCACCTCCATCGCGTTGCCGAGACCGAGGCGCTCCTTGAGCTGGTCGCGCAGTTCCTCGTCGAAACGCTCCTTCAGGCGGGGGCGCTCACCGGCGTACTTCGAACGGGTGGCGGTCATGCGAGGTCACCTCCGCACTTGCGGCAGATCCGAATCTTGCGCTTCTGATCATCGAAGCGACATCCGACGCGGGTTGCCTTGTCGCAGGCCGAGCAGATGATGGCGACGTTGGCCACCGGGATCGGCATGTCCTTGTCGATGATGCCGCCCTGGGTCGTGGCCCGGGTGGCCCGCTGGTGGCGCTTGGCGATGTTGACTCCGTCGACGACGACCTTGCCCTTCTCCGGGATCGCCCGCATCACCGCGCCCTCCTTCCCGCGGTCCTTGCCGGTGAGCACGCGCACGCGGTCACCCTTCTTGATTTTCATGACTTACAGCACCTCCGGTGCCAGCGACACGATGCGCATGAACTTCTTGTCGCGAAGTTCACGACCCACGGGACCGAAGATGCGGGTGCCGCGGGGCTGCATCTGGTCGTTGATGAGGACGGCGGCGTTTTCGTCGAAGCGGATGTAGCTGCCGTCGGGACGGCGCCGTTCCTTCTTCGTGCGGACGACGACGCACTTGACGACGTCGCCACGCTTGACGGCCGCGCCGGGAATGGCGTCCTTGACGGTGGCGACGAAGATGTCGCCGATGGTGGCGTAGCGGCGACGGGAGCCACCGAGCACCTTGATGCAGAGCACTTCGCGGGCGCCGCTGTTGTCGGCCACCCGAAGGCGGCTTTCTTGCTGGATCATCGGGCCCGCTCCAACACTTCGAGGAGGCGCCAGCGCTTCAGTTTCGACATCGGTCGCGTCTCCTGCACCCGCACTCGGTCGCCAACGCGCATGTCGTTGTTCTCGTCGTGCACGTAGAGGCGCTTGGTGCGCTGCATGGTCTTGAAGTAGCGGGGATGGCGCACGCGCTCGATGATCTCGACGACCGCCGTCTTCTCCATGGAAGACGAGGCGACGATGCCTTCGCGTACCTTGCGGGCATTGGCCCGCTGCTCGGGCGTGGATTCGGTCGTGTCACTCATGTGTTCGTCTCCGTGCCCTCGGCAGCCGCGATCTCGCGCTGGCGGAGGAAGGTCTCGATGCGGGCCACGCTGCGGCGAACGTGGGTAATGCGAGCCGAGTTGTCGAGCTGGCCCGTGACGTTCTGGAAGCGCAGGTTGAACAGCTCCTGCTTGGCCTCGGCCAAGCGGGTGACCAACTCGTCCTCGGACAGATCGCGGACTTCGGCAGCAAGCTTGTTGGGCATCAGACCTCGACCTCCTCGGTACGTTGGATGAACTTCGCCTTGATGGGCAGCTTCTGGATGGCCCGCTCCATGGCGGCCTTGGCCAGCTCGGGCGGCACGCCACCGAGCTCGAACATGATGCGGCCGGGCTTGACCACGGCGACCCAGAATTCGGGGTTGCCCTTGCCCGACCCCATGCGGGTCTCGGCCGGCTTCTTGGTGACGGGCTTGTCCGGGAACACCCGGATCCAGACCTTCCCGCCGCGCTTGACGTGACGGGTCATGGCGATACGAGCAGCCTCGATCTGGCGGGCGGTGATCCATCCGGGCTCGAGGGCCTGGATGGCGTAGTCGCCGAAGGAGATGACGGTGCCGCCCTTGGCGGCGCCGGTCATGCGGCCGCGATGTTGCTTGCGGTGCTTGACCTTGCGGGGCATCAACATGTCGGCCTACTCGTCCTTCTTGAAGTGCGGGGCTTCGTGGTGCTCGCGCGTGCGGCGCTCGATTTCCTCTTCCTCGGCGATGAGACGCTCGAGGGCCGGATCGACCTCACCGACGATGGGCGTGACGGCCTCGACCGACGTGCCTTCCTCGCCGGGCGCGCCCTCGGCATCGGGACGGCGACGTTGCGCGCCTCCGCCCGAGCTGATGACTCGGCGCTCGCCGGCGCCCTGACCCGACGTGCCGCCGGTGGCCATCTGGGCTTCGCGACTGATCTTGTCGTCTGGGGAGACCTTGTACGGGAGGATGTCGCCCTTGTAGATCCAGACCTTGACACCGATGCGACCCTGCGGGGTCTTGGCCTCGCGGACGCCGTAATCGATGTCGGCGCGGAGGGTGTGCAGCGGGACGCGACCCTCGCGATAGAACTCCTTGCGGCTCATCTCCGATCCGCCGAGG
>JBKJLU010000169.1:0-13509 GCA_046596815.1 Acidimicrobiales bacterium
CTGGTCTGGGATGGCTCGCTCTCGTTGCGCGATCGGTGTACGAGGGCACGGTGCTGCGCTCGACCTCGGTCTCATGTCCGTTGGCGAATCGCTCCGGCCGGCACTTCGGTGACTGAAGCTGGAGCACGCTGGGCTTCTCCGGACGATGCGCGTTAGAACACACGCGTGCGTGTGCTCATGACCTCGGCGCCTGCGGTAGGACACCTCGCCCCGATCCTCGGCGTTGGTCGAGCGCTGCGAGATGCCGGCCACACAGTTCGGGTGGCAACGCATCCTGATCGGCACGGGCTCATCAGCGACGCCGGTCTTGGGCCGGTCGCGGCCGGGATGAGCGGCCCGGCCATGACACAAGAACGAGCCCGGCGATGGCCTGAGACGACAGGTCAGCCCAGTACCGGGTGGGCGGTACGCATGTTCACTCAGATCCTTGCTCCCACGGTCCTCGCAGACCTCCTCGGGTTGATCGAGGATTGGCGTCCCGACCTCATCGTTCACGAGGAGGGCGAATACGCCGGCCCGGTGGCCGGCGCACAGGCAGGCATCCCCTGGGTTACCCACGCCTGGGGCAGTCCGCTGCGGACGGTCGAAGACCTAGCCAGCCTGGAGGAACACGCGGCGAGCTTGTGGTCTTCGGTCGGTCTCGAAGTCATGCCTTGGAGCGGTCTCTACCGCTACGGCCTTGTGAACCCGTGCCCAGCGATGCTGCAGGCAGACGCGCCGGGCGCCCCGGAGGTGTGGCCCTTACGGCCGACAGCACTCAACGACCGATCCGGGCCCGAGACCGACACGGCCGACTCCGCCGACGCCTATGTCGGCTTCGGGACCGTGCCGTTGTTCGCCGACGATTTCGACATCCTCGCCGCCGCCGCCCGCAGCTGCGCGGCACGAGGTCTGCGGACCGTCGTCACGACGACCAACGCCGAGGTGGCCGAGCGTCTCTCCGACGAGGGCGGTGGACGGGTCGTAGGACGGACGTTCGTATCGCTCCCAGCGGTACTCAAGCAGTGTCAGGTGGTGGTGTGCCATGGAGGAGCTGGCACGGTCCTGGCCGCGCTCGAAAGGGGTGTTCCGCTGGTCATCGTGTCCCAGGGCGCGCCGAGCCAGGTGCGGATGGCGGAGGCCTGCGCGGACGCTGGTGTCGCTGCCGTCGCTGGCGCCGATGCCGACAGCATCGAGACCGCCGTGAACCTGGTTCTCGACGACCCCACCTTCCGCCAGCGCGCCGGAATCGTTGCTGAACAGATCAGCGCCATGCCGGAGCCGACAGCGATTGTCACGAACCTGGAAGCGGTCGTGTGACGTGCCAACGGTGAACGCCGAGGTCGTTTCCATGTTCCACGTCAAGCTGCCGATGGCCGAGAGCTTCACAAGGACCCAGGAGTCATCGACCAGGACTTCACGATCCACCGTCTTCGAGGGAGCGACATGCGAGTCCACGAGCTAGCCGTCGACGGCGGCAGTCCCGTCCGACGGGAGCTGCTGCAGCCGGCCAAGGGGCTCGGCCTCTTCGGGGAGGAGGAGCGAGAGGCGGCCCTCCGAGTGCTCGAGAGCAGGTCGCTCTTCCGGTATTACGGCCCTGATCTCCAGAACGAGGTTGCGGCGCTCGAGGCCGCCGTGTGCGCCAACCTGGGGTCCCGCCATGCCGTTGCCGTCTCCAGCGGGACAGCGGCGCTCCGGGTGGCTCTTGCCGCTGCGGGCGTCGGTTGTGGCGATGAAGTGATCGTCCCGGCGTTCACGTTCATCGCCACCGTGAACGCCGTCGTCGTGGCGGGCGCCGTGCCCGTGTTCGCCGAGGTGGACGACACGCTCGGCCTGGACGTGACCGACGTCGCCGCGAAGATCACCGATCGAACCGCCGCTGTCATCGCCGTCCACCTCGAGAACGAACCGTGCGACCTCGATGGGCTGCAAGCCCTGCTCGCCGGCCGACCGATCGTCCTCATCGAGGACACGGCCCAGGCCATGGGTGCGACCTACCGTGGCCGCGCCCTCGGCACCATCGGCGATCTCGGGTGCTTCTCGTTGCAGCTCGACAAGAACGTGACGGCCGGTGAAGGCGGCGTCGTCACCACGGACGATGACCGACTGTTCCTTCGGGCCGCGCGGTACCAGGACCAGGGCGGGCAGTTCGTCACGAGCCACGGCGGCGGCCGAGGCGACGACATGGAGGAGGCCTTCGTGGGCGAGAACCTGCGGATGACCGAGCTCGCCGGGGCCATCGCCGGCGCGCAGTTCCGCAAGTTGCCTGGGCTCCTCGACCACATGCGCGCGAACCGCCAGCGAATCCTCGAGGCCGTTGGCGATGTCCCCGGAATGCAACGACGAAGGAGCCTCGACCTCGACGGCAGCGGCGGGTCGAGCCTCACGTGGTTCCTGCCGACCCCGGCGACGGCCAAGCGGTTTGCCAAAGCGCTGATCGCCGAGGGCGTGCCCGCCGGTCGCTTCTACGCTGGTCGTCCCGTCTACCTCTCGCCGTCGATCCTCGAGAAGCGCACCGCCACGAACAAGGGCGGCCCGTGGCACTGCGCCGAGCACCCCTCGGACGTTGCGTACCACGCCGGTCTCTGCCCCCGCACCGAGAAGCTCGTCGCCCGCAACCTCATCGTGCCGGTCGGCGCCGGCTACTCCTCTGACGACTGCGGTGACGTCGCCGCCGCCGTCGCCAAGGTGGCCGCCGTGGTCCTCGACGGGATCGACGGATAGCCCGTGCGATTAGCTCTCATCGGGTGCGGCGCGATAGCCACCCGAGCGCACCTCCCTGCGTTCCGGAAGATCCCCGGCGTCGACGTCGTCGCCTTCGCCGGCCGCAGCCGGGCCAAGGCCGAGACGGCGGCGGCATCGTGGGGTTCGGGCACCGTCGTCGACGATTGGCGAGCTGCCCTCGCCGTCAAGGGTGTCGACGCCGTTGACATCTGTACGCCGAACGTCCACCACGCCGAAATCGCGTTGGCCGCCATCAGCCTCGGCTTGCACGTGCTGGTCGAGAAACCGATGGCGACGACGGTTGCCGACGCCGATGCGATGGTCGCCGCCGCGGATGCTGCGGGAGTCGTGCTCATGCCCGCGCACAATGTTCGGTTCGCTGCGCCCTTCGCCGCCGCCGCCGACGCGGTGCGGTCCGGCCGGATCGGTTCACCGGTATCGTTTCGCGCCGCTTTCGGACACGCCGGCCCTGAAGGGTGGGCGCCGGATGCTGGGTGGTTCCTCGACGCCGGTGCCGCAGGCGGTGGCGCCCTCCTCGACCTCGGTGTGCACATGATCGACGTCCTTCGCGCCGTGGTCGGCGGTGAGGTCGTGGAGGTGGCGGCGATGACGGATAGCGAAGGACCGGCGGTCGAGCGGTTGGCGCAGCTCGTGCTCCGGATGGGAGGAGGCGCCGTCGGCACCCTCCAGGCGAGCTGGTCGGCCCGGCCCGCCCCCGACCACCAGCTGACCATCTTCGGAACAAACGGGAAGCTCCACCTCGACGGCCGTACGCCGCTGACATGGAGCGGGGTCGACGGCACGTTCGAGCGCATCCCGATGCCGGAGACCGGCGACAACCCCTACGCGGCGTTCGCGCGCGCCGTCGCCGGGGAGCGTCCGCTGGCGATCGACGGAAGGGACGGGCGCGCCGCGGTCGCCGTGGCTCTCGCCGCCTATGAGGCCGCGAGCACGCGGCGCACGATCACTGTGGAGGCACCATGAACGAAACGAACCTCATCGACCTCGTCGTCCAGAGCGATGACTTCGGGATGTGTCATGCGGTCAACGTCGGCGTCGTCCGTGCCTTCACCGAGGGCATCCTCACGCAGGTCTCCACCATGGTGCCCTGCCCCTGGTTCGACGAGGCGGCTGAGCTCGCCCGGCTCCACGGGATCCCGGCCGGCATGCACTCGACACTCACCTGCGAGTGGGACTACCTCCGGTGGGCGCCGCTGACAGGACACCCTTCGCTTGCGGGACCCGACCGCACGTTCCACCGGACGGTGGCCTCTGCCCGTGCGAACCTCACCGTCGAGGTCGCAACGGCCGAACTCGAGGCGCAGGCCAAGCGTTTCCTCGCCACAGGCCTGTCGCTCACCCACGTGGATTGCCACATGGGCCTTGTCTCGGTCCCCGCGTACGAGGCCGTGTGCGAGCGCTTCGGCCAGCGGTTCATCTACCCGGGGGTCCGGCCGTCCTACCCGTTCACGACGATCAAGGGCCTGAGCGAACGTGAGGCCGCGGACAAGAAGTCGTGGATGCTCCACTACCTCGACCGGCTCGAGCCCGGCGTGCACCTCCTCGTGACGCACTGCGCGCAGCCCGGGGAGGAGATCTCCTCGATCACTTCGCCGACTTCGGGCCCTTGGCGTTGGGCCGAGGAGTACCGCGCCTCCGATCTCGCCACGCTCGTTGACCCCGACGTCCGCCGACGGATCGACGACCGCGGCATTCGCCTCCGCTCGGTTGTCGACGCCGCCTTCGATGGGTCTGTGGTCGTCCCGTGAGTAGCGTCAGGGCCGGCGCCGCCGTCGCTGACATCACCCCAGGCTTGGGCGTGCCGATGGGCGGATACGGCGCCCGCAAAGGCGTGGCCGAGGACGTGCACGATCCGCTCTTCGTGCGCGCACTCGTGCTCGACGACGGCTCGACGAAGCTGGCCCTTGCCGTCTGTGATCTCGTTGGGGTCACGCGACCGCTCGTGGATGCCGCACGAGCATTGATCGAGGATGAGGTCGGCATCCCCGCCGCCCACGTGGTGATCGCCGCAACCCACACCCACTCCGGGCCCGGAAGCGTGCGCATCGGAATTGGCGACGACGGGGCCCACTTCAACGCGATGACCGCCCGGAAGATCGCGGGTGCGGTGCGCCTCGCAAACGAGCGGTTGACGCCGGTCGAGCTGAAGATCGGGACCGCCGACGTGTCGACCATCAGCCAGAACCGCCGCGACCCCGACGGGCCGATCCAAACGGTGGCCACGGTGTTGCTGGCGGCGCCCCCGGGCAACGGGCCGGCGACGGCGTCGCTCGTGAATTACGCCTGCCACAGCACCGTCCTCGAGGCCGACAACCTCCTGTTCTCTGCCGACTTCCCTGGTGCGATGTGTCGAATTCTCGAGTCAACGCTGGGGGGCACGGCGATCTACCTGCAAGGGGCTGCCGGCGACATCAACCCCGCCTGGATGAGCCACGACTTTCAGGAGGTCGAGCGCATCGGCGGCATCCTCGGGACTGCTGCTGCCCGCACTGCGCATGAGCTGCGGCCGATCGGACATGGGCAGTGGGCGGTCAACCTCAACTGGTCGGAGGAGACCCCGAAGGAGACGGTGGACGGCACCGTCGTCACCGCCCCCCGCTTCGCCGCCTCGCAGACATTCCTCGAGCTCCACCGTCGTCCGCTCCCCACGCAGGAGGAGATCGCCGCTGAGATTCGCGAGCTCGAGCGCCGGCTGTCTGGCCTCGCCGAGGACGAGGTCGAGGCCCGGCGTTCGTTGACACCGGATCTCAACCGGCTGCGCATGGAGTGGCTCATCAGCGGCCGCATCGCCCGCGGGCGCCTGGCACCCACCGAGCGGGTCGAGCTGCAGGTCCTGCGCCTCGCTGACGACGTGGTCATCGTGACGCTGCCGGGCGAGTTCTTCGTCGAGACCGGCCGCGCCATCGCGGAGGCGGTGGGACTGCGTCACGTCCTGATCGCCGGGTACGCGAACGACTTCATCAGCTACGTCCCCGCCGCCGACCAGTTCGTGCACGCCGGGTATGAAGTCGGGTGCGCCCAGTTCGAACCGGACACCGACCGGCGCGTCCTCGATGCGCTGGTCCCCGCCGTGGACGGGCTGGGTCGCTGATCCCGTCCTATGAACCCGTTGACCGCTGCGTCGTGCGAAGGACTTCACATCTCTTCATAGAGGGCCTCGCCTCTTCGGAGGCGAGCGGCGATTCGGACTACTTGGGCGAGCTCTCGGCGGGTGGGGGTGTGGGCGGCCAGGAACCGCGCCGCGCCGGCCAGAATCAGGGACGCTTGTTCTGAGCTGGCTGGCCATGCGGAGGCTTGGCGGACGGCGGCCTCGTAGGTCTGATACCAGTGGAACTCGGCGTCCTCGGCAAGGAGGGCCGACCCGAGCGCGGCAAGGACCGACGCCTGGTCGCCTCCGGAGCGGAGCCAGCCGTAGACGATGGCGCCGGCTTCGTCGACCATGCCCTCCTGATCCCAGCACGCTTGCAGTCTGGACAGGTCAGGACCGTCGCCGGACAGTGGGTGGTTGACGGGAAGTCGGGCGGCGGGCACGTTGAGGAAACGGTCGAGAAACACCTTCATGGCACCCTGGTACACGCCGCGCACGAGCTCCGGGGTCGGGGCGCGAGTGATCATCTGGTGGACGGCGTTGGCCGTGGTGAAGCCGTGGTGGATCACGTCCCAGTCTGCGTGGTCGTTCTGGGTGTGGAAGCGGGTCAACCGCAGAGCGGCTGCGTAAGCGACGGCGCGGGCGAGTTGTTCCGCGGTGGCGCCTTGATGGGCGGCGTGATCGATTCCGGCGACGATCTCTGTGGGGTCGTCGCCGAGGATGGCCCAGGCCAGAGCGTCCAGACCTCCCTCGTCGGTCGAGACGCTTTGCGTCCGATCCTCTGGGTGTCCTTGCGGCTCTGTTTGCACGGAGGCGAGCAGCCCAGCGAGGTCGTAGGGGTGGCGCCATTCGCCGCCTTCTTCCGAGCGCGACGCTGCGGCTGTCTGTTGGGCCAGGGTGGGAAGGATCCGCGCGGCATGGTCCCAGCCGAGATGGTCGAGGACCTCGAACGCCTTGTTGGTGAAATCGATGGTGTGACCACCGTCGATGAACACATGGTCGGTGGCGGCTGCGGCCATGAGGGCGGCGGCCTCGGCGGGCGGGGCGCCGCCGGCGACCGCAGTGGCAAGAACCCGTTCGGCGGCGTCGCCGTTGCGGGTGTCCACAAATCGGCGGTACCACTGCGTCAGCCTCCCGGCCGGGATCGTGGCGTCGAGGGGGGACAGGGGGAAGCGGGGCGGCCGTCCCCGGGTGTCGCGGGATACGAAGGCGAGGCCGTGGACCAGAGCCAACGCCCGATCCGCGGGGTCCAGGGCGGGCAGCACATTGGCCATCGCGGTGAGCACGGTCATCCCGGAACCCCAGCCCGCTTCCCTGTTGCGGATGCCAAAGTCGACGCCGGTCCGAATGGCGGCGGTCGCCCCCTCGTTCGCTCCGAGGAGATCGATCAGTCCCAGCACCGCCTTGGCCGTCACGAGGGTGAGGCCGTGCTCGAGTCCCTCTTCGAGGCGGCGCACATGGTGACCCACCGCATCGGCGTCTGGTCGTACGACAACGAAGACGTCGCCATCCTCGATCTCCACGGCGTGGGCCCGGACGTCGCCGGCGAAAGGGTCGAGGGTTCCGCCCGACTCCAGGTCGAAGCGGGCGTGGTGCCAATGGCACGTCAACAGGCCGTTCTCGACCGTTCCACGGTGTAGAGGGAAGCCCATGTGCGGGCAGCGGTCATCAACCGCGTAGGCCTTGTCGTCGGCCCAGAACACGCACACTGGCTGAGAGCCGACCTTTCCCGTCAGGCACCCCTTGCCCCGTAGTTCATCGGCCGTGCCGATCTTGGACCGCTGCATCCTTGCCCCTTCCCACTTGTGCGATACACCTTCGGGGCACCATAGAAGTTAAACCTTTGTTGAAGTCAAGGAGTTCCTTTTCGGAGACAGGGCTCAGCATCGGCCGTGGCGCTCCTCGCTGATTGCGCCCAAGCGACGTCGGGGACACTGTCGGCCGCGCGACCCTTACCGAAATGAAGGTGGTGCCCCTGCCGGCGGCGAATACCCAGGCGTGAGGCGGCGGGCAAGGGAGTTGGCTTCGGTCGTGTGGTTGGCCCTGGTCGCGCCCATGGCGCTCGGCTTGGTGGCTCAGCCGGCTGGTGCCGCCGCCTCCCGCACCTGGTCCGGTGGTGGTGCGAACAACGCCTGGAGCGAGCCCGCCAACTGGGGCGGGACGGCGCCGGCGGCGGGCGACGACCTCGTGTTCCCAGCGCCGAGCGGATCAAACCCGGGCACGGTCAACGACCTGGCGGCGGGCACGGCCTTCTCGTCGATCTCGGCGGGCGACGTCTGGACCCTCGCCGGCAACCGCATCGGACTCACGCGTGGGGTCTCGCTCACGTCAAATGCGACCCTGGTCCTCGAGCTCCCAGTTGATCTCCTCACTGACCAAGCCTGGGACACGGCGACCGGGATTATCTATCTCACCGCCCCACTGAGGACTGGCGGCCACGTACTGGCCCTTCGCAAAAGCAATCTCAGTGCGAGTTCGGCCGTCTGGATCCGAGCAGGAGTGAGCGGCGGCGGAACTCTGTCCACCGACAGCGTCAATCTCAATGTCGCCGGCACCGCCCCCGTCACCGCTGCCGTCACCGTTACCAGCTCCGGCGCCCTGAGAGTCGGCGAAGCTTCGGTCGTTGCCGGCCCGGTCGACGTCACCAGTGGATCGGTGGGCGGGACCGGTCGCATCAGTGGATCGGTAACCGTGCGGGCCGGCGGCATCATCGCCGGCCTGTCGATCGGCGGCGCCCTCGCCCTCGAGAACGACAGCTACTTGTTCACCAACCTCACCGCCCAACCCGGCTTCGGCACGACGATCACCGTCGATGGTGGTGTGAATTTGGAAGGCGTCCACCCTTCGATCCAGTGGTCTTCAACCCCCACGGTCGGTTCTCGATACACCCTCGTCGACAACCGAAGCTCGACACCGATCGGGGGTCGCTTGCGGGGCCTGCCAGAAGGCCAGCACTTCATCGACCACTCGGTCGAGTTCTCGATCACCTACGCCGGCGGTGACGGCAACGACGTTGTTCTCACCACCGAGCGCCTCAATGCCGTGCAACAGATATCGATGGTCGGCGGGCGCTTTCGGGAGGATGTCGGCATCGCCTCGATGGCCGTGACTGCCGACATGCCTGATCTCTCGCGAGGGCGGGCCATGCGCCTCGACGCCAGGGCGGGTTCGGCCACCGCCAACGACTACTACGACGGCTTCAGGGTCGTGCTGAACGCCGGTGAGTCCAGAGCCGTGGGGCAGGTGGGGATTTTCAATGACACGACGCCCGAGCCCGACGAGGCCTTCCGTCTCCGGCTTTCTGATGTCGCCGACGGAAACAGCGGAGCAGCCACGACCCTTCTGGCCGACGTCGAGGTCGTGATCGTCGACGACGACTCACCGCAATCGACATCCGCTCCGCCACCCGAGCCCACGCCGACGCCGACGTCCACGCCGACGTCCACGTCCACGTCCACGTCCACGTCCACGCCCACGTCCACGCCCACGTCCACGCCCGCCGAATCGCCGCCCCGCCGGGGCTACTGGATGATGGGCGCCGACGGCGCGACGTACGGATTCGGCGACGCCCGCCCGTTCGGAGACTCGGCCTCGGCCTCGGATTTCGTCGACATCGAGCCCACCCCTTCGGGCAACGGGTACTGGACGGTCGACAACCGGGGTGCGGTCTTCGCTCACGGCGACGCGCGGTATCTCGGCGGGTCCCCCGTCCTGCGCGGCGGCGAGACGGTGACGGCCATCAGTCGCACATCGTCGGGAAATGGGTACTGGCTGTTCACATCGATCGGGCGGGTGTCGGTGTTCGGTGACGCGCCCTACCTCGGGGACATGAGCGGCGTTCGGCTCAACGGTCCGGTGCTCGACTCGGTGCCGACCCCGACTGGACGCGGCTACTACATGGTGGCGAGCGACGGCGGAATCTTCACCTTCGGCGACGCGTCCTTCGTGGGGTCGATGGGGGGTACCCGGCTCAACAAGCCGGTGCAGTCGCTCGTGCCCGACGCCGACGGGTCCGGCTACTGGCTCGTGGCCAGCGACGGTGGGATCTTTGCCTTCGACGCGCGCTTCTACGGCTCGATGGGGTCGACGCCATTGAACGGTCCCGTCACCGGCATGGTCGGATTTGCCAACGGCTACCTCATGGTGGGCGAGGACGGCGGCATCTTCACCTTCGGTGATGCGCTCTTCGCCGGCTCTCTCGGAGAGAATCCTCCGACCCGCCCGATCGTCGCCGTGGCGGTACTCAACCAATAGGCCCGCGTACAGCCGACCCGCCTCATCTCCTCCATGGTGAATCGGGGCCGTACGTGGTCGGCTTCATGGTGCTCTCCGACGTCGGCGGGGTACTCCTGGTCGAGCCTTGGTGCTCTCGGGACCAATAGCACGCGCCGCGGGTCTCGGTCGTCGCCACGACGGCGTGAGTCGCTGGTCGATCCCACCTCAAAGAGGCCAGATCCACCACTGGTCAGGACCTGCCGATCAGCGCACCCAGAAGCGGCGGGGGTCGAAGCCAACGTGGGCGACCACACCGGCGAAGCCCTCGAGTGACCACCCGCCCCGCGGGAGTGCTGCGGCCTTGGCCGCGTCGCTGCTGTCGCCTTTGCGCCGCCGCAGGGCCGATAGCCCGCTCGTCTTTCGCGGGAACGATTTGACCTTCGCTCTCGACCCGGCGGGTGCGCCGCTGAGCTCCAGGGCGAGGGCGAGCGCACGGTCGAAGCCGCCGAGCTCGTCGACCAAGCCGACGCCAGCCGCATCTGCGCCGGTCCAGACCCGGCCTTGGGCGACCTCCTGCACCTGCTCGATGTCCATCTTGCGACCGTCGGCGACGCGCTGGACGAAGAGCCCGTAGATCTCGTCCAGCTCGAGATCCATCCGCTCGCGTCGCGCGGGCGACGCCTTGCGATTGAGCGTGAACGGGGAAGGCTCGGCGCCGGTGTGGATCTCGTCGACGTGCACGTCGAGCTTCGCTTTGGCGTCAGCCAGGACCGGCTGGAGCCCGAACACGCCGATGGATCCGGTGATCGTCGTCGGCTGGGCGACGATCCGGTCGGCGGCGCACGCCAGGTAGTAGCCGCCGGATGCGGCCACCGATCCCATCGATGCGACGACCGGCTTCCCACTCTCGCGGAGCTTGACCAGCTCCCGCCAAATCGTGTCGGACGCCAGTGCCGAGCCGCCTGGGCTGTCGATCCGCACCACCACGGCCTTCACTTTCTTGTCCTTCGCCGCTGCCCGGATGAGCGGGACGATTCCGTCGGGCGCCAGCACAGGGCCGCGGGAGAGTCCTGCTGGCGCGCTGGCGGCACGGTGGATTTCGCCGATGGCTCGTATCACGGCAACCGACACCGGCTTGCCAGGCTGCTTTCCCTTTCCCGACCGCTTCTTGTACACCCCGAGGTAGAGCAGCTTTGCCTTCGGGCCGACCTGGGCTTTGAGGTCCTCGATCACCTGGTCCGGGTATGCGACGCGGTCGACGAGACCAGCCTCGAGTGCCTCGCGTGCCAGGAGCGGACCCCGGTCGGCGAGCGAGCGGACCGTCTCGGGCGTCAGCTTGCGCGCGGCAGAGATCTCCCCGGCGAGTCGCTCCCAGAAGCTTTCCAAGATGCGCTCGGTCTGCTCGCGATCGGGCTCTGTGAACCCCCGCTCGGTCAACTGGTTCGGCGCCGACTTGTACTTACCTCTTCCGAAGACCTCCACGGCGACACCCAGACGCGCCAGCAGGTCGCGGTAGAAGTTGCCCTCGACCGACAGCGCGGTGAGCCCGACATAGCCGCTCTCCTGGACGGTGATCTGCGCACAGGCGGTGGCCAGCGCGTAGGCCCCGTTGGACGGGCCGCCCTCGCCGAACGAATCCATGACCGCCGCAGTGGGCTTGCCCGTCTTCCCGAACTCGACGATCGCCGACCGAAGCTCGTCGATCACCGCTCGCGGCGCAAGCGCGAATCGGGGCCGCACGATCAGCCCCGAGATGCGATCGTCCCGAGACGCCCGCTCCAGCGTCTCGACGATCTCGCGCAGAGTCAACGCCTTGCTCGGCGTCAACGCCGCGAGCTTGCTCTGCCCGCCGTCCTCGGCGGGTGGCATAGGGAGATCCAGCTCCAAGATCGTGCCCGTGCGGACGCGAGGAACCAGTCGAGTAACAACGACCCCGAGGACCAGGGCGGCCGCGAGCACCCCCCCGATGATCTCCGCGCTCCCCAGCGGGTGCCTGACCAAGACCGCCAGCAGAGCCAGTGCTCCCACCAGCGCAAGAGCAGCGGCCGCGACGACAACGGCAACCGACAAGACTTGACGAACCACCCGCATGGCGCTCTCCCCAGAACTTCTCGTGGACTGTACAGAGTCCGGCGCTGCCGATGCGATCAGCGCACGCACGGATCGACGGTCACCACCGTTCGCGGTTCAGCGGCGGTGGAAGTCCCTGACCACATCCAGCCAGAGCTGGGTCGTGAGGCGGAGCGACTCGATGTCGATGCGCTCGTCGTTGCCGTGGAAGCGCTGCGAGAAGGCTCCGGAGTCGAGCTCGGGGCTGAGGAGGCCGGCGCCGTAGGCCACGGCGCCGAGCTCACGGTAGATGCGGGCGTCGGTGAAGCCGACCGCCAGTGACGGGAGTAAGCGGGCCGCCGGGAACGGACGGGCGACGCTGCGCTGCAGCGACTCCCACAGCGGCGTCGACGTCGAGCTGATGGTGGCGGCGTCGTCGATGATCGTGTCGATCTCGATCTCGTCGGCGAGGTCGGCGCCGACTGCTTCGCGCAGATGGGCCCGGACGGCGGCGTCGTCCTCGCCGGGAAGCGTCCGCACGTCGACGTCGATCTCCACGCGACCGGGAATCACGTTCGTCTTCGACGTGCCCGTGAGCACGTTGGCGGAGAACGTCGTGTGGGTGCAGGCGTGGAGATAGGCGGCGCTGCCGGTGTTGGGCATGGCGGCGAGGAGGTCGTCGATCCGGGCCGGGTCGAGGAGCGCCTGTTTCGACTCGTCGTCGAGCGGGAGGGTCTCGACCCTCGTCCGCCAGAGCTCGTGGAACCGGGGCGCCGGGCGGTACTCGGCGATGCGGGTGACGATGGCCGCCGCCTTCACGAGGGCGTTGTCCGAGCGAAATGGCATCGACCCGTGGCCGGGGGTCCCGGTGATCCGGAGTCGACGCCACGCCACGCCCTTCTCGGCAACGTTGCACGTGACGAGGGGCGATTCGGCCGTGCCCGAGTGCAGGCCCCCGTTCTCGGTGAGGACGAAGTCGGCGTACATGGCGTCGCGGGCATGGTCCGCCAGCCAGCGCAGACCGTGCGCGCTCCCGGACTCCTCGTCAGCGACGGCCACGAAGACGAGGTCGCCGCGAGGGCGAAACGACGGGTCGCGGGCGAGGCGACGGAAGGCCACGGCCATGGACGCAGTGAGGTTGAGCATGTCGACGGCGCCCCTGCCCCACACCTCCGTCACACCGGACGCATTGGCGACGAGGTCGCCGCCGAAGGGATCCCGCGTCCACGACCGCTCGTCTGCGGGGACGACGTCCGTGTGACCCATCAGCGCCAGGCTCGGCGACGCGTCTCGGTCCGTGCCCTCGATGCGGGCGATCAGCGAGTCGCGTCCGGGAGCAGCCGTGTAGCGCTCGATGTCAAGGCCGGATCCCTCGAGTACCGACTCGAGCACGTCGGCGTTTCGAGCCTCCTGACCCGACTCCGGCGTGCCGT
>JBKJLU010000370.1:0-4218 GCA_046596815.1 Acidimicrobiales bacterium
CCCGCTCCGCGTTCAGCGGTTCCCCATCATTCCGCGTCCCGTGTCCATCATTCCTTGCCCGTCGCCCATCATCGTTTGGCCGTCGGTCATCATCCGTCGACCCTGTGCGGTCATGGCGCTGTCACCTGAGGACTCGCCCTGGGTCATCATCGCCTGGCCGGCGTCGACCATCGCTTGCCCGCTGGCGCGCATCTGCTGACCGCTGTCCATCATCACCTGGCCGCCGTCGCGCATCTGCGCACCAGCGTCGCGCAGCGTCGTTCCGGCATCGCCGTCGGACGAGTCGCTACCACCGCAGGCGGCGACGGTGAACGCGAACGCCAATACCGCGGCGGCCAACTTCCATCTGAGGGTGACGCGCCAAGTCATGAGTGGTGCTCGAGTTCGGTCCGGCGGGTGCGGTACTCGTCGACACCGATGTCACCAGCGGCGAGTCGCCCGTCGAGCCGCTCAAGCGCTGAGGGCGCCCGATCCGTTTCGCTGCGGGCCCATGGGACGACCACGACGGCGATTAGCACCCACATCAGCGCCATCATCGGCACCATCGCCAACCACATCCAGCCCCAACCTCCGTTGAACCACATCATCGCTACGTCCCTTCGCACTCGGTACTCGTTGATTGAACCTGCCCGCTCGCCTGGCGGTGCTATCAGTGGTGCTCGTGAACGCCCGAGAAACCGTGGTGGCCACCCGGGTTCATCTGGCTAGAGAATCCCGGCTCGCTCCGTGCATGCGTCGAAACATGCTGGCCGTAGTCGGCACCCGTTCCCCCGGTCACCGGGGCCGCTCCCGCTGCGGTCGGTGCGAGGACGAACGCCGCGCACACTGTCGAAGCCGCCGCCAACATCTTCCTGACCCTCATTTGTCTTCTCCCTGTGCTCGGTTGTCGCTGCACCTCTTGATTGAAGCTGGCCGTCTCGGCGCGCGACAGGGCCGAAAGTCACCTCGTGCGGCCCAGAGGTCCCGGTCTCGCGGGTGGCACCCGGCAGGCTCCTCGCTGGGCGAGGCGGACGAGCCGGAAGCCGCGCCACGTGCCGGCGATCCACGCCGCGCTTCTCACCAAGTCCACGACCACGACGTGGTCGCGCAACACCGCACCGACCGCGATGCCACCGAACACCGCTACCAGGATCCAGAGGGTGAGGGGAAGGTGGCACGGGCACAGCGCGAAGGACCCGAAGATCTCGGGTCGAGAGGCTGATCCGTGACCGTCATCTCTGGCGACCTGGTCCTCGGCGGTATCGGGGGGCGCCGGGTCGATACCACGCCTGGATCGACATCGAAACACCGATGGCGGAGTTGTGAAGTCCATCGTGTGAAGTACTACGTCAGCTTGTCGTAGATGGGCTCTTGAGGGCAGGCTCTACCTCATGGGGTGCGCACAAGGTCGGGGAAGGCGGTGGCGCCAGCTCCGTGCCCTGCTGCTGGTCGCCGCCACGGCCGCTGGGGCGTCATGCGCTTCGGAACGAGGGGCTCCGGCACAAGAGCCCTTGGCCTCTGACGATCCCGGCGTCTCGCACGTCCACGGACTCGGCGTGAACCCGGCAGACGGGGAGATCTTCGCGGCAACGCACTATGGCCTTTTCGCTCTCCCCGACAAAGGCACAGCGCAACGAGTGGCGGGCCGGTACCAGGACACCATGGCGTTCACGGTCGTGGGACCCGACGCATTCCTCGGCAGTGGGCATCCAGACCTGGAGGACAAGCACCTCCACCGAGAGGGAAAGCCGCCCCATCTCGGCCTTGTCTCGAGTGACGACGCCGGGGAAACGTGGGACCCGGTCTCGCTTCTCGGCGAGGCCGACTTCCACGCCCTCACCTCGGTGCAAGGACGCATCTACGCCTACGACTCGACGGGCGATCAGCTCCTCGTGTCCGACGACCGCGGCAGGACGTGGGACCGTCGGATCGGCGGCATCGGGATCGTCGGCCTCGCCGCAAGTCCATCCGAGGCGGACGTCGTTCTCGCGGTCACCCCAGCAGGTATCGAATCGTCGTCCGACGGGGGGAGAACGTTCACCCCCGTCTCCGGTGCTCCAAAGGCCGTCCTCATCAGCTGGTCGAAAGACGCAATTTGGAGCGTGGACGCCCAGGGTGTGGTCTGGCGGTCGCCCGATATCGAGGCGGCCTGGATCGAGCAGGGCCGTCTTCCCGGCGAACCGGAGGCGTTCACCGTTGCCGGCGACCTGCTCTTGGCCGCGGTCGCCGACAGCGACGGCCGTACGAGCATCTACTCGTCCGCTGACTCCGGGCGCTCGTGGAAGCTTCGCTACCGAGACCGACCATCGTGATGCCGGATTCAGGCTCACGGTCAGTCACCGGTGCCGCTGTGGGTTCCGATCACGATGAACGCCGACGAAGGCTGTGGGGCGCAAGGCTCGTCATCGTCGCCATCTTCGGCCTCACGCTCGCGATCGTCAGTGCCGACTTCTTTATGGGCGACGGGGGGATCTCGCAGGTCGAGGCGGGTGTCGTCACGCTCCCCAAGGTGGATGGGGGCGACGACGCCACGATCGAGATTGGCCGTGGACGACTCCTTGTCCTGATATTTGCGCCTGGCTCCTGCAGCGTCTGCCGCGCCAACGTCGCGTCGCTCGGCAAGCTTTCCCGCGAGTTGGTGCAAGCCGACTTCTTTGCGATCGTGACCGACGGCGGGTCCTTCGATGAACCTGCGGTCGAGGTCTTGCGCGATCCGGACGACGTGGCACGCGATCGGTTCGGCGTCGGAGGTGGCCGAGAGACAGTCGTCGTCGACGGTCGAGGCCGAGTCTTGCTTCGAGAGGAGCTCTTCGATCCGGACGCGGTCCGGCGTCTCGCCGCGACCAGCTGAGGTCTGGACTTTGAACCTCGGCGGCACCTACGACACACTGTGGTAGACGATGCGGATGAGCGCTAGCTTCTGTACGAACTGTGGTTCGCGGCTGACCGCGGCGTCGTCAGTGAGATGCGTGACGTGCGGTACGGTTCTCTCAGCCACCAGCGATCAGCCCACAGAGGCGGTCCCAGCGTTATCGCTGGACGCGATCGGGGGTGCCCCGAGCGCTCCGTGGATGGAAGCGGGCGCCGGCCTGGAGGTCGTCCGTGGACGCAACGCCGGGGCACGGTTCGTCCTCGGTGAAAGAACGAAGCTCGGCCGAAACTCCGACAGTGACGTGTTCCTGGACGACGTCAGCGTCTCCCGTGGGCATGCGACGATCGAGCAATCGCCGATCGGGCAGTTTGTGATATCGGACGCAGGGTCGCGGAACGGAACGTACCTCAACGATGCCCGGGTCGATCAGGCGACCCTCGTTCATGGTGACGTCCTGCAAATCGGGATGTTCAAACTCGTGTTCTTTGAGGGCGCGTGAGGCGGCCG
Source organism: Acidimicrobiales bacterium (assembly GCA_046596815.1). Classification (GTDB taxonomy): domain Bacteria; phylum Actinomycetota; class Acidimicrobiia; order Acidimicrobiales; family CADCTF01; genus DATLED01. Next base: position 3,359 of record JBKJLU010000370.1, read on the forward strand.
ATCCTGACCACGCGCCCCGGAGCTGTGCACCTGTGAACATCGACGTGCTGGTCGGGGACGCGGCGATCGCACTGGGATTCCTCAGCTCTATCGCCGGGCTCGGGGTCATCATCGTCGGGCTCCGATGGGATCGGCCCCTGCTTCTCCGGAGTGTTGGCAGGTTTGTTGCCCTCGTGGCCGTCGCTGCGCTCGTCGCCGTGACCGCCATGGAAAGAGCACTGCTGCGGGACAACTTCGCCGTCGTCTACGTCGCCGAGAACTCGGCGCGCAACACGCCGATATTGTTCAAGGTCGCGACGATGTGGGCGGCGCTCGAAGGAAGCATTTTGTTGTGGGTGCTGGTACTCGCCGGTTTCCTCTTCCTCGTCCACCGGCGCTTTGCCCGCCGGACGACGGATCAGCTCGTGGCATCCGCGCTCGGCGTGATGCTGTTCGTCACGGCCTTCTTTTTCGGACTGATCATGGGCCCCGCCGATCCGTTTCGTGCAGTGGCAGGTGCCATCCCTCTCGACGGCCCGGGCCCGAACCCGCTGCTGCAAAACCACGTCCTCATGGCCTTCCACCCGCCATTGCTGTACCTCGGCTACGTCGGCTTCACGGTTCCATTCGCGTTCGCCACCGCTTCACTGCTGACTGGTCGCGTCGGCGAGGGCTGGCTCATCGAGACGCGACGATGGACGCTGATCGCCTGGGGGTGTCTCACGGCCGGGATCCTCCTCGGCGGGTGGTGGAGCTACGAGGTCCTGGGCTGGGGTGGTTTCTGGGGCTGGGACCCGGTCGAGAACGCTTCGCTCCTGCCGTGGCTGACCGGGACGGCATTCATCCATTCCGTGATGGTCCAAGAGCGGCGCGGAATGCTG
>JBKJLU010000076.1:0-9072 GCA_046596815.1 Acidimicrobiales bacterium
GCGGGTGCGGTAGCAACCGGTGGGATTGGCGTCGGGCACGACAGGGGGGACGCCGGCAAACGGCATCTGGACGTTCGTGTACTGGGGACGACCGTGGCCCTGCATCGTCCAGCAACCGGGTACGTCGATCTCGTCCCAGTCGCGGTCGTCGAGATCCTCGTCGCCGATGGTCGTCGGTACCTCGCCCGGCGCGTCGTAGCGCCGGAACCGCCATCTCCCGTCGAGTGAGAGGAACCACGGTGATCGACTCCGGGCGGCGAGACGTGCGGACTCGATCGAGGGGTAGGGCGTCAACGGGCTGCGCATCGGAAGGCGACCGAGCGACGTGAGCTCGGGCGCCTCCCAGAAGCGGAGGGCGGCCAGGTCGAAGGGCATCAGAAAAGCTTCAGGTCGTTCGTGCCGAGACCGCGTAACTCGTCGTAGTCGACCTCGACGCATCCGATGCCGCGGGATCGGGCGAGCACCGACGCCTGAGGCTTGATGGTGCCGGCGACGAGCATCCCCCGAAGTCCCCCGAGGCGGGAGTCGCCGGCCATCCGCTCGAGATAACGGCTCAGCTGGTCGACGGCGTTGATCTCGCCGATGCGCTTGATCTCGATGGCGACCGCCGCGCCGGACGCGTCGCGGCACAGGAGGTCGACGGGCCCGATGTCGGTCGGGTACTCCCGCTTGACGAGTTGCAGGCCTTCCTCGATGACCGAAGGGTTGGCGGCCAACAGCTCCTGGAGATGGGCTTCGACGCCGTCCTTGGACAGCCCGGGGTCGAAGCCGAGGGCGTGGGACACGTCGCTGTGGACTTCGAGGATCGTGATGACGAGTGACTCACCCTTGGGGTTTCGCACTGTCCAGGTCTCGCCGTCCTCGACGAGCGTGCAGGGACACGTCATCCAGTTCAGCGGCTTGTACGCCCGATCGTCGGAGTGGATCGACACCGACCCGTCGGCCTTGACCATCAACAGTCGGGTGGCCACGGGGAGCTCGGCCCGCAACCGGCCTTCGTAGCGAACCGAACAGGTGGCGATGACGAGACGCACCGCCGAAGGATACGAGTCCCGAACTCAGGGACGGTCGTCGGTGAGGCGGGCCGCCAATCCGTCGTCGGGAAGAACGCCGGTGCCGGGCAGGCGACGGACGAGCTCGCGCCAGTGCTCGCCGGCGGCGTAGATGGGCTCGAGCAAGGATCTGGCTTCGTCGACGTTCCCGACGGCGGCGACCCGCAACGCATGCCAGAAGCGGAGCTCGGGGTTGTGGGCAACAGCAGGATCGTCCCACCCGCCGGTGCGGTAGGCGTGATGCATGGCCACGAGACGGCGAAGCTCGACCAGGGGGTCGGGATGGTCCTCCACCCGCACGTCGTACAGCCGCTCCCACGGCGGGGCCGCCTGCGCACCGCTGACGATGACGATGGCCGCCGACTGCCGTCCTCGAATGTCGCCGGCCTCGGCCTCGGCGGCGTCGAGCGTGGCCAGCAGGCGGCTCGCAAGGTCGCCCGTCGTCGCTTCGAAGGCCTCGGCCATGGCGTCGGGGACCGTCGAACGCAACATCATGTTGGCCTGCACCGACCACCCGTCGCCGGCTCGATGTCCCGCCTCGGCGATGCAACGCGAACCCGTATGGATCGCCACCCGTCCCTCGTTGTCGACCGCCGCCACCTGGCGGATGTCGCGGTCGCCGTCCTCGGCCACCAGTTCGGCCAACGCCTCGGTCGGCGCGCTCCCAGCGGCCAGGAGGTCGAGCATCTTCGGGCCATAGCTGATCTGCACCATGGCCTGGGTGGTCACCGCCCCGACCCCGGGACGGGCCCAGGGCACGACGGCGCCCACACCGAGAAAGTGGGATTGCACGGCGACGCCCAGTTCACCCGTGGACGGGTCGCGGGCGACGACCGAGTACGTCACTACGAACCGCTGGGGCGGGCGTCCACTCGTTCGACGGTGCAGTTGCCCGTGTTGGCCAGGTTGCGGGGCGGGGTGCCCGTGGCCGTGAATTCGGCGGACTTCCCGGCGGCGAGCTTGTCGACCTTGGCGTCGGCCTTGGCCACCGAGGCGCCGCTCGCATCCTTGAAGACGACGCCGACCGTGTAGTCGAAGGCCGCCGTCGACTGGTTGGTGATGGTGGCCGTGTACGTGATCGAGTTGTTGGCGTTCTGCACGCAGCTCTTGGGCTCGATGCCGTACTTCACCGCCGGTGCTGCGGCCGTGGTCGTGGTGGCCGCCGTCGTCGACGTGGCCGCCGTCGTCGACGTGGTCGTCGCCTTCGCCGAGGTCGTCGAGGTCACCGAGGTGGCGGTCTCTTCCTCGGTTGTGGTGGTCGAGGAGTCGGTGGCCAGCGTCGACTTCTTGTTGTCGCCGGTGAGGACGAAGACGCCGAGGACCACGACGACCAACAACGCCAGGACGACAGCCCCGACGATGAAGCGACGATCGCCGGGGGTGTCCTCGTAGCTGTCGTCGTCATGACCGCCGCCACCGCCACCGCCGCCTGCCTTGGTCGGCGCGGCTTTCTTGGCCGGGGGAGGCGTCGACTTCTTGACGGGCGTGGCGGCAACACTCTTCTTGGTCACGCCCGAGGCGGCGGCCGCACCGGCGGCGGCTGCGGGTACCAGGGGGGCCGGGCGCTTCTGGGGCTGGGGTCGCCCCTTCTTGCCCTTCTTGCCACTGCGCGTCTGGGCGTTGCCCGCTTTGGCTGGGGAAACGGCCGGACCCTTGGCGGCCCCGGCCCCGGCCTTGGGAGGGGTTGGCGGGGTCGGGGTCGACTTCGCAGGCGCGGCTGACTCGGGGGCCACGATCGGCATCGCCTGCGTCGGCTCGTCGGGGGCAGCCGTCGGGCTCACGACGGCCATCGCCGCCGCTTCCATCACGGCGCTGATCTGGTCCTGGTCGTCGTCGGACAGGTCGTCGACCGGCACGACCTTGGGATCGCCGCCTCCGGCGGGCATGAGCAGGGCCTCGTGGGCCCCCAGCGCGAACCGGTCTCCACCTGATCCGGTGGGCAGGACGGTGACTTCACCGTTGAAGGCGACGACGACGCGGCGCCCGCCCTCTTCGGCGAGTGCGACGAAGTCCGAGGTACGGGTGGCCTCGACGGAGAGCTCGTCCTGAACCTGGAACGTGACCTGCCGGGCCGCCGCCGGAACCGTCTCGGTGTGCGTGTCGCCCCCCGTGCGCTGCGCCGTGAGCACCGGGTCGCCGCCCGAGCCGCGGAGCAGCGACACGAGACGGGCCGGTCGGGCATCCACCCGGAGGTGGTTGCCGTCGAGTTCTACGTTCACCGAACCGCTATTGGCGTCAGGCATGGCTCACAAACTGCCACAACTGCCGGCCCGGGGGGTGGCCTGGCATCTGGTTTTCGGCCCTGGCGCTCCTGCGACGACAATGGTGCGTGCTCCAGGCCCGATCGCTCAGTGTCGAAATCGGTGGGCGCCTCACCCTGGTGGAGGCGTCGTTCACCGTGCGCGCCGGCGACAAGGTGGGACTCGTCGGCCGCAACGGGGCCGGCAAGACGAGCATGTTGAAGGTCATCGCCGGCGAGGCGCCGCCGTATGCCGGCACCGTCGCCCACCAGGGCGCCTTCGGCTACCTGTTGCAGGAGGCCCGCCCGCGGGGTTCGGGGGTCGAGACCACGGCGCTGTCCCACATCCTCTCCGGGCGCGGCCTCGACGAGCAGGCCCAGCGCATCGAGAAGCTCCGTCTGCGCCTCGAGGAGGATCCGTCCGAGCGCAACGTCTCCCGCTATTCCAAGGCCGAGGAGGAGTACCAGTCGAACGGCGGGTACGCGGCTGAGTCGGACGTCCGCCGCATCTGCGCCGGCCTTGGCCTGACGCCGAGCCGCGTCGACCTGTCGGTCGAGGTGCTCTCGGGCGGCGAGCGTCGGCGTGTCGAACTCGCCCGCATCCTGTTCGCCGGCAGCGATGTCCTGTTGCTCGATGAGCCGACCAACCACCTCGACACCGACGCCAAGACCTGGCTGATGACCTTCCTCCGTTCGTACCGCGGCGCGCTGTTGGTGGTGAGCCACGACCTCGATCTGCTCGACGAGGCCATCACCCGTGTGCTGCACCTCGACGAAGGCCAACTCGTCGAATACAAGGGCACGTACTCGCAATACATTGACAGCCGGGCCAAGGACGAGGTGAGACTGGCCAAGTTGGCGACCCGCCAGGGAGCCGAGATCAAGCGGTTGGCCGACCTCGCCGACTCGATGCGTCACTCGACCTCGAAGCGGGCCCGCATCGCCAAGAGCCTCGACAAGCGGGTCGAGCGCCTCGAGACGGTTGCGGTCACCGGCCCGGCCAAGCAACGCACGCTCAACCTGCGGCTGCCCGATCCCCCCCACTCCGGCCGGGTCGTCCTCGAGGTCGAGGGTCTGGCCAAGAGCTACGGCGGGCCGCCCGTCTTCACGGACGTCGACTTCGCCATCGAGCGGGGCGAGCGGCTGCTGGTCATGGGCCTCAACGGGGCCGGCAAAACGTCGCTGTTGCGCATCCTCGCGGGGCAGAGTGAGCCGAACGCTGGCGAGATGCGCCTCGGTTTCGGGGTGTCGGCCGGTTACTACGCGCAAGAGCACGAGGGCATCGCCCACGGCAAGACGGTGCTCGACCACATGCGAGAGATGGGGGCGGTCGAAGACGAGCGTCTGCGCTCGCTCATCGGCATGTTCGGCCTCGTCGGTGACAAGGCGTTCCAGAACGCCGGCACGCTCTCGGGCGGGGAGAAGACGCGGTTGTCGCTGGCCCAGTTGGTGGCCGGTCGACACAACCTGTTGCTGCTCGACGAGCCGACCAACAACCTCGACCCCCCGTCGCGCTCGGCCATCGCCCAGGCCCTTGCCGGATGGGCCGGCGCGATGATCATCGTGAGCCACGACCCCGAGTTCGTCAGCGAACTCGCCCCCCAGCGGGTGCTGCTGATGCCCGACGGCACCCTCGACTACTGGGACGACGGCTTCCTCGACCTCGTCACCATGGCGTGATTCTCGGCCTCCCGCGGTGATTGAAGCCGTGCTGTTTGATTGGGGAGGGACGCTGTCGACGTTTGCCGAGGTCGACCTGGCGGACATGTGGCGCCTGGCCGCCCGCCACTTCGATCCGGCGCGCGAGGACGAGATCTGCGGGCGGTTGACCGAGGCCGAGGCGGCGGCCTTCGCTCGCACCCAGACCGATCAGCGCAGCTCGACCCTGCGCCAGATTCTGGAGTCGGCGTCGGCCGACCTCGACCTGGATGTCACCGAGGCCGTACTCGAAGAAGCGGGTACCCACTACCTCGACGCGTGGACGCCCCACATCGTCCACGATCCCTCGGCCGAGACGGTGCTGCGGGCCCTGCGCGACCGAGGTCTGCGTACCGGTCTGCTCTCGAACACGCACTGGCCTCGGGCGTTTCACGAGCACTTCCTCGATCGCGACGGCTTGGCCGACCTGCTCGATGCCCGCCTCTACACGAGCGAGCTCTCGCACATGAAGCCCCATCCGTCCGTCTTCGAAGCGGCGCTCACCGCCGTCGGTGTCGCCGACGCGACGCGCGCCGTGTTCGTCGGCGATCGCCTTCATGACGACGTCTTCGGTGCGCAGTCGGTAGGTCTGCGGGGGGTGTGGATCCGCAACTCGCTGGTGCCGGCGTATGAGGTCGAGCCCGATGCGATCATCGACGCCTTGAGCGATTTGGTCGATGTCGTTGACGGCTGGGGTTGAACCTCCGGGCAAGGAGCCCCCTGGGTCTGCTCGGAACGCTCATCCTCGGTGTCGTCGGCGCATTCGTCGGCGCTGTCATCGGGCTGTTCGTCTACAAGCTCGCCACCCGGGGCTCGCTCCGCACCGCCTGAACGCGGCGGCGCGGCAAGACTCGCCGTCGTGGAACGACGAGTCACGACCTATGAAGTCGACGGCGGCGTCGCCGTCGTCACCCTGCAGCGACCCGACCGGCTGAACGCCTGGACCCGGCGGATGGAGTTCGAGTACCGGGCGGCCCTGGCTGACGCCGACGCCGACCCCGACGTACGGGTGGCCATCGTGACGGGTGCAGGACGCGGGTTCTGTGCCGGTGCGGACACCGATGCCCTCGGTGGCATCGTCGAGACCGGCGAGTACGGCGGAAGCGGGAACGAGCGCCAGCCCCTCCCGACGCCGGGGCACGGCGTGCGCGCCGACTACGACCATGGCTTTTCCTACGCCTACGGGCTGCAGAAGCCACTGATCGCCGCCATCAACGGTCCGGCCGCGGGTGTCGGTTTCGTGCTCGCCTGCTTCGCTGACATCCGGTTCGCGGCCGCCGGCGCCAAGCTCACCACCTCGTTCGGCCGGCTCGGACTGCCGGCGGAGCACGGCGTGTCCTGGGCGTTGCCCCGCCTCATCGGCATGGCCAGGGCGGCCGATCTGTTGTTCTCGAGCCGGGTGATCCTGGCCGAGGAAGCCGAGCGCATCGGCCTCGTCAACGCCGTCCTGCCGGCGGACGAGTTGCTCCCTCACACGATCGCCTACGCCAAGCGGATGGCCACCGAGATCTCGCCGTGGTCGCTGCTGACCTTGAAGCGCCAGCTCTATGCCGACCAACTCCGCCCGCTCGACGAGGCCGCCAGCGATGCCGAGGGTCTGATGATGGCGAGCTTCGGCACCCCGGACTTCAAGGAGGGTGTGGCCGCCCTTCGGGACAAGCGCCCGCCCAGCTTCGGGAATCTCGGCTCGTGACCCTGATCGGCGCCCACGTGAAAACCGACGATCCGCTCGAGGCGGCGGCGGCAACCGGAGCGGACCTCGTGCAGATCTTCATCGGCGACCCTCAGAGCTGGAAGAAGCCACCACCGCGCGAGGACGCGGACGAGTTGAAGGCCTCGGGCCTCCCGATCTACGTCCACTCGCCCTACCTGGTGAACCTGGCCTCGCCGAACCCGAAGATCCGTATCCCGTCGCGCAAGATCCTGCAGCAGTGCTGCGACGCCGCGGCAACGGTCGGGGCCAAGGCGGTCATCGTCCACGGCGGTCACGTCTCGTCGCCCGATGAACTCGAGGGTGGGTTCGACGCGTGGGTGAAGGGGCTCGACCAGCTGCAGTCGGACATCCCGATCCTGCTCGAGAACACCGCCGGCGGCGACCACGCCATGGCCCGCCACTTCGACGTGCTGGCCCGACTCTGGGACCGCATCGGTTCGCACCCCAACCTCGGCTTCTGCCTCGACACCTGCCACGCCCACGCTGCCGGTGAGGACATCGTCACCGCCGTCGAGCGCATCCTGAGCATCACCGGTCGCATCGACCTCATCCATTGCAACGACTCGAAGGATCCGGCCGGATCGGGCCGCGACCGCCACGAGAACCTGGGACAGGGGACGATCACGGCCGAGGCGTTGGCCGAGGTCGTCCGCCAGGCCGCTGCGCCGGTGGTGTGCGAGACGCCGGCCGCCGGCATTGCCGAGGACATTGCTTTCCTCAAGGACGCCCTCGGCGCTTGACCGAAGCGCCCCGCCTCCCGGCCTCGCCCGCCTTGGTCTCGGCCGCCGAGCTCATCGAGGGTTCGGAGGATGGCGCCTGGACCGACGTCGTCGTGCGCGGAGAACGGCTTCCCGGCGTCACCCTGGACGACGCCCGTTTCGTCGACTGCCGATTCGAGGGGTGCGACCTCGCGGGGGCCCGGTTCTCGCGGCTGGTCCTGCGGCGGGTGGAGTTCGTGGAGTGCCGGCTCACCGGCATCGACCTCGGCGCCGCCCAACTCCACGATGTGCGCTTCTCTGCGTGCAAGCTCGACGAGGCCAACCTGCGGGGCACGAAGGGCGAGCGGGTGACCTTCGACGGCGACACGATGCTCTCGGGTACCGAGTTCGCCCTGGCCGACCTCGCCGACTCCCTCTTCTCGGCCAGTCGTCTCGACGGCGTCGACTTTCGCCGGGCCGTGCTCCGGGGTGCGACCTTCCCCGAGTGTGATCTCACCGACGTGCTCGGCGTCGACGGGCTGAAAGACGCCCACCTCACCCGCCTTCAGGCCATGCAACTGGCCCCTCGCCTCGCCGCCGAACTCGGTATCCACGTCCTCGACGACGGCTGACACGCCCTCAGGCAAGGTGGGAGAAGGCGAGGGCCAAACACAAGCCGGTGAGCGACATCCCGTCGCCGACTTGGCCGCCGGCGATGGCCGCGCGCACCCGATCGACGGCGACCCATTCGATGCGCTCGGATTCGCTCCAGTCCGTTGGGTCGCCGACATGGATCGCACCGGCGGCGACGAAGAGGTGGAAGCGCGTATCCGCCACCCCGTTGTTCGGGAAGTACGAGCCGAGGGCGGACATTGGCCCGGCCCGCCACCCCGTCTCTTCCAACACCTCGCGTGCGGCGGCGTCGGCGAACGTCTCACCGTCCTCGACCCGACCGGCGGGAATCTCCCACCCCCAGGTGTCGGTGATGAAACGGTGGCGCCATAGCAGGAGCACGCCGCGCTCGGGATCAGTGACCACACAACCGGCGGCCGGGCGAGTGCGCACGACGTGGTGCTCGAAGCGATGCCCGCCGGGGATCTCGACGTCGACGAGACGGAGGTTCATCCAGTCGGATTCGTAGAGCGATCGCTCGCCATGGATGGTCCAGCGCATCCGGGTGAGACCTATGCGACCCGGCCGGTGGCGTACTGCGTCTCGTACAGCTCGCGGTAGAGACCTCCCTTGCCGATGAGCTCTTCGTGGCGTCCCCGCTCGGCGATCACGCCGTTCTGCACCACCAGGATCTGATCGGCCGCCCGGATCGTCGACAACCGGTGGGCGATGACCAGCGAGGTGCGACCCTCCAGCGCTTCGACGAGGGCCTGCTGGATCAGCACCTCGGTCTCGGAGTCGAGGTGGGCGGTGGCCTCGTCGAGGATGACGATCGGCGGGTTCTTCAACAACACCCGGGCGATGGCCAGACGTTGTTTCTCACCGCCGGACATGCGGTATCCACGCTCGCCGACGAGGGTGTCGTACCCGGAGGGGAGTGAGGCCACGAGGTCGTGGATGCGGGCCGCCCGACAGGCTTCGACCAACTCGCCATCGGTGGCGTCGGGCTTGGCGTAACGCAGGTTCGAGGCGATCGATTCGTGGAAGAGGTGTGGGTCC
>JBKJLU010000095.1:0-16328 GCA_046596815.1 Acidimicrobiales bacterium
GCCGAGGTCGACCACGTAGAGCGGATCGGTCTGGCGGAAGGTGACGACGTAGCCACGCGCCCCGATGAAGCGCACCGCGTAGATACGTTCGTTCTTGCCGAGTCCCCCGACGCTCCCCACCGCACCGAGCCGTTCGCCGTCCTGGCGGAACACGGTCACCGCACTCTCCTGCGTGATGTCGTCGGTCGTGGCCACCCGCAGATGGCCGTCGTGCTCGGACATCGCGAACGAGTTGAGCAACCGGCCCTGCACCCGGCCGGAAGCGGAATAGGTCGTTCGCACCTTGTCGCTGATGTCGAACTTGTGGATGTCGGTCATCGGGCCCGCGCTGCGGTCGTCGGTCGGCGACCCGCCCGATGCCGTCGCTGTTGTCCACGCGGTCGACGTGACGAAGAGGCTCTTGGTGCTGGCGTAGGTCATCTCGCCGGCACCGATGACCGTGGCCGCGGGGCCAGGACGAGGGTCGTCGGCGTCAACCGTGACGACCGACAACATGCCCACACCACTGAACACCTCGGGACGGTGAACGTCATCACACTCGGTGAGTGGTCGTTCGTCGCCTCCGTTGACGGTGACCCCGGGCAACCAGTCATCGAGGGTGCTCTCGGCGACGACCTTGGCGTTGGCCTCCTTGGCGATCTGCACGCTCGCCTCCGATCCGGAGGGGAAGAGGAACGAGAGGTTCGGCGGTCCTGAGCGCAGCACGAGACGGGCCACACCGTCGACCATGCGGGAAGCCACGAGGTCTCCGTCGAAGATGACCTCGTCGACGACTCTGGGCGACGAAAGGTCGGCGATGTCGATGACGGTGACGGCGGTGCGGGGCGGTCCTTGACGGGACGGCCGGCCGATGCTGTCGCCTTCCCGGAAACCTGGGGACGGCGAAGGGAGCGGTGTGGGCTTCCCCCCGAAGTCGGGCTGCACCTGGTGGAGAACGACGACCCGATCGTCCGACAGCAGGAGTTCCCCGGACAGGAAGGGGGTGGCGCCGACTCGAAGTGACGCCGCCAATCGGGGCGAAGGACCCGTCAGGTCGACGACTCGCAACTGGCCGGCGGCGATGGTGAAGAGTCGCTTGCCGTCGGTCTTCACCAGGTCGGGCTCGTCGACGCCGACCTCCTGCACGTTGGTGGCCGAGAAGTCGACGCCCGTCGTTGGTGGTGAAGCTTCCGATTCTCCGCCCGTATCTTCCTGCGCACGGGCCGCGCCAGCCGTGTGCCTCAGCATCATGCCGCCTTCGAAACCGAAGGGGCCCACGACCTTGGCCCCCTCGGTCCTGAGGTACGCCAGCAGTTCGTCGCACTCTTGGAAGGCCTCGAGCGACGAGATGAGTTCGGTGTCGATCGCCAGCGGCTGGACGGTGCCGTCCGGCGGCGAAACCGGTTCGGGGCGAGCTGCGGTGATGCTGTCGTTCGAACACCCGGCGCTCACCGCCAGTACTGCAACTGCCATTGCCAGTCCCCGCCGCATCGCCCGTGTCGTCGTCATGGTCGTTGGACGGTGGGCGAGGTCGCTCAGGTTCCCGGCGACCTCGGAAAGCTGCGCGCCACGGCGTCGACCAAGCCGTCGAGGGTGTGGGGATCGGCCTCGACGCTGACCTCGAGGCCGAGTTCGCGAGCGGTGGCCGAGGTGATGGGGCCGATGGAGATGACCACCGCCGGAGCGCTTCGTGCGCCGGCCGCGGCGATGAAGTTGGTCACCGTCGACGACGAGGTGAACGTGATGGCATCCGACGCGGCGACGAGGGCGCGCTGTCGATCATCGAGCGCCACCGGCATCGTCCGGTAGGCGGTGACCGCATCCACGTCCCATCCCTTGGTCCGTAGGCCTTCAGCCAGCACGGGGCGGGCGTCGGCGGCCTGGGGCAGGAACAGGCGACCGCGTCCGAGGGGAAAGGCATCGACGAGGCCCTCGGCGAGATTGCGAGAAGGGATGAGGTCGGCGATGACGCCGAACGCAGCCAGTGCCGACGCCGTTCCCGGGCCGATGGCCGCGACTCGCGTCAACCCGAAGTCACGCGCATCCCGGAGCTGCGCCGTCACCGTCCGCACGGCATTCGGTGATGAGAACACGACCCATTCGGCGTCGGCCAGGCCAGCGGCGAGGTCGATACCGGTCTCAGCCCCGATGGCCACCACCGGCACCTCGATGACCTCAGCGCCGAGGCGCTCGAGTCGCTGGCGAAGTTCCGATGCCTGCTCGCGTGAGCGGGTCACCACGATGCGGCGCCCGAACAACGGCCGGCGCTCGAACCACGACAGGTCGAGCGCGGCGACGGCGCCGATCACGATGGTCGATGGCGAGTCGACGTCGGCCCCGCCCAGTTCGCCCAGCGTCGTCCGGACGGTGCGTTGGTTGGGGCGGGTGCCCCACTGCACCGCCGCCGCCGGGGTGTCGGGCGCCAACCCACCTTCGATGAGGCGCGTCGCAATGTCGGCACGTGTCGCCACGCCCATCAACACGATGATGGTGCCGCCCACGCGTGCGACGGCGTCCCAGTCGGTCTCGGTGGCGGCCCACGGATCTTCGTGACCGGTGACGACGGTGAACGACGTGGACAGGCCCCGGTGGGTCACGGGGATCCCGGCGTACGCGGGCGCGGCGATGGCCGAGGTGATCCCCGGGATGACCTCGTACTCGACGCCGGCGTCTGCGAGTGCTGCGGCTTCTTCACCGCCGCGGGCGAACACGAAGACATCACCGCCCTTCAGGCGAACGACCGCCTCCGAGGTACGGCCGTGTTCGACGAGGAGCCGGTTGATCTCCTCCTGCGGCGTACTCGGCCCCCGCGGGGTCTTGCCGACGCTGATGCGCGTCGCGTGCGCCGGAGCGAGGTCGAGCAGCGCGGCGATCGACAGTCGGTCGTAGATGACGACGTCGGCTCGTGCGAGCACCTCCGCGCCCCGCACCGTCAGCAGTCCGGGATCGCCCGGCCCTGCACCCACGAGGTAGACGGTCATCGCCGCCCAGTCTCGCCGGTGGACGTCAGGCCAGGAGGGAGCGGGCTCCGGCGCCGTCGAGCAGGGCGACCGCCAGTTCCGCGCCGACCGTCGACGGATCAGTGCCGGTGACCGTCTGGCGCAATGCGATCCGTCCGTCGTAGCTGGCCACGAGCCCCTCGATGGTGAGGGTGTCGTCGCCTTGCACCGTTGCAAATGCTCCGACGGGGAGGTCGCAACCACCTCCGAGCTCAGCCAGAAAAGCCCGCTCGGTGTCGACGGCCCGGCGACTTGCCGCGTGTTCGATGGCGGCGAGCACAGACAACACGTCGTCGGCGTCCGAGCGACATTCGATGGCAAGCGCCCCCTGGCCGACCTGAGGGAGGAGTACGTCGGGTTCGAGGGTCTCGGCGATGACGTCATCCCGTTCGAGACGGTGCAGGGCGGCTGCGGCCATCACGATCGCCGCGAAGTCCTTCGATTTGGACAGGCGGGTGTCGATGTTGCCCCGCAGTCCGGCGAACGAGAGGTCGGGCCGCAGATTCGCCAGCTGGGCCCGCCGTCGAATCGAGCCCGTGGCGACGAGCGCCCCGGTGGGGAGACCGGACAGCGTGCAGCCGACGAGGGCGTCTCGCGCATCGGCTCGCTCGGGCACGCAACCGATCGTGAGACCGGCGGGCTGCAGCCCAGGAGCCGAGGGAAGGTCCTTGGCCGAGTGCACGGCGAAATCGGCGCGACCTTCGAGCACAGCCGCCTGCACTTCCTTCACGAACACGCCCCGTCCACCGATGGCCTCGATGGGCACGTCGGTGCGGCGGTCGCCCTCGGTCTGCACGACGACGACGTCGACGTCGACCGATCCGTCGCCACCGCCGGCTGCCTGCAACAGGGCGATCACGTGGTCGGTCTGCCACCGAGCCAGCGCACTCCCCCGCGTCGCCACTCGCAACTTCACGATCCGACCGCCATCCGCCCGAGGGCCGAACGGTTCAGAGGTCGAAGAGGGTGCGGAGGGCGTCAGCCAGGCGATCGGCCTTGGCCGTGCCGGCGGCGTCCTTGAGCCGGACCGTCGGCTCGTGCAGCAACTTGTTCACGATGCCGCGGGTGAGCGCTTCGACCGAGGCCCGCTCTCGGGGATCGAGTCTGGCGAGACGGGCCGAATACCGCTCGAGTTCGGCGAGCCGCAGCGTCTCGGCGCGGTCGCGCATGCTCGTCACCAACGGCGCCACCTCGCGGGCGGCGAGGGCCTCGAAGAACCGGTTGACCTCGTCGTCGACGATGTCCTGCACGGTGGCGATCTCGCGGCGGCGCTCGGCGATGCCCTGTTCGGCGAAAGCCCGAAGGTCGTCCATGTCGAGCAGGGTGACGCCGTCGAGGGATCCGACCTGGGGATCGACGTCGCGGGGAACGGCCACGTCGACGATGAGGATCGGTCGTCCGCCACGGTGTTCCATGACCGCCTCGATGTCGTCGCGGTAGATGATCGTGCCGGACGCGCCCGTCGAGGTGAGCATGACGTCGACCGAGGCGAGCGCTTCGCCGAGTTCGCCGAAGTCGACGACCCGGCCACCGGTGCGGGCGGCGAGGGCGACGGCGCGCGTGCGGGTGCGGTTGGCGACCAGGACCTCGCCGGCGCCACTGGCCACGGTTCCGGCCAGGGCCACGGCCATGCCTGCGCCGATCTCCCCGGCCCCGAGCACCAGGATGCGCCGGTCGTCGAGGTTGCCGAGACGCTCGGTCGCCATGGCCACGGCGGCTTGGCTGACCGAGGTGGTGCCCCGGGCGATGCCCGTTTCGACCCGGACCCGACGTCCGACGCCGAGAGCCGACGAGAAGAGGCGGGCGAGTTCGGAGCCGGCCGCGTCTTCCTCCTCGGCCCGCTCGAAGGCGGTGCGGACCTGGCCCAGGATCTCGCTCTCGCCGAGCACGGCCGAATCCAGCCCGGAGGCGACCTTGAACAGGTGCCCGACGGCGAAGTCGTCGTGGTAGGCGTAGACGTGGTCGGAGAAGTGCTCGATGTTGAGACCGGAAAGGTCGCTCAGGAACGTGCGGATGTCGTCGATGGCCCCGTGGTAGCGCTCGGCCACGGCGTAGATCTCGGTGCGGTTGCAGGTCGAGAGCACGACGGCCTCGCTGAGGTTGGGCCGGGTGCGCAGGTCGTACAGAGCCTTGGGCAGGCGCGCGCCATTGACGGTCATGCGCTCGAGCACCTCGAGCGGCACGGTGCGGTGATTGAGGCCTACGACGACGACAGACACGTCTTGAGGCGGTCCCTTGCTTCCGAGATGCGGCCCCCCCGGATGAGGGAAAGCATGTCGGAGTCGAGCACACTCTGCCAAGCCAGGCCCTCGGTCGTGCGGCCATCGGCCTGGATCTCCGTCCTGGCCTCGGCCAGCAGCGACACCAACACCTCGTACTCCGGGCCGAACTCGTCCTCGAGGCGTGCCCGCAACCACGACGAGACCGCCGGACTGTGGCCGCCGGTCGAGACGGTGACGAGCAACGGCCCCCGCCGAACCACCGCCGGCAGGGTGAAGGTGCAGCGCTCGGGATCGTCGGCACTGTTGACCCAGACACCGGCAGCATCAGCCTCGTCATGAACGAGCTGGTTGACCGTCCGATCGTCGGTGGCGGTCATGACCAGTCGGTAGCCCCCGGACCCGGCCTCGCCCGATCGATAGGCCCGCTGTTCGACGGTCACGGGCAGAGCCGCAAACGCCGGATCGACCCGCAGAGCCACGACCGTCACGTCGGCATTGCAGGCGACGAGGCCTTCGGTCTTGCGCAAGGCGACGTTGCCCCCGCCGACGACGAGGCAGCGTTTGCCCGCCAACACCAGGTTCACGGGATAGGAGTTTCCGGGTACCGGCACGTCAGGCACCGGTCGAAGCGTCGGAATCGGGGAAGCCAGCCGCCCGCTGCTCGTGGAAGCTGAGGATCTGCAACTCGATCGACAGGTCGACCTTGCGCAGCGAGACCCCCTTCGGCACCGAGAGAATGGCAGGGGCGAAGTTCAGGATCGAGGTGACCCCGGCGGCGACGAGCAGGTCGACCACGCTCTGAGCGACGTGGGCCGGCGTGGCGATGATGCCGATGGAGATGCCGTCACTCTCGACGACAGCGTCGAGGTCTTGGAGATGCCGCACCGCCAATCCTCCGACCATCTCGCCGACCTTGGTCGGGTCGGCGTCGAGCAGGGCGACGATGCGAAAACCGCGGGCCGAGAAGTTGCGGTAGTTGGCCAAGGCGTGGCCGAGGTTGCCGATCCCGATGATGGCGACGGGCCAATCCTGGGTGAGGCCGAGCTCGCGACTGATCTGGAAGAGCAGGTACTCGACCTCGTAGCCGACGCCACGGGTGCCATACGAGCCGAGGTACGAAAGGTCTTTGCGGACCTTGGCGGCATTGACCCCAGCCATTTCGGCCAGCCGCTCCGAGGAGATCGTCGGCGCCTTCGTCTCGGCCACCTCGAGCAGGCTGCGGCGGTACACGGGCAGACGAGCCACCGTCGCCTCCGGGATCCGCCGTTGCTCCTTCGACTGCTCCGCCACGTTGCCGATGGTATCGGCGCCGAACCCCTCGTTCACAAATGAACGAGCGCGGGCCAGCGGGCGCTCAGATGACCTGCGCCGCCCTCGGAAGGGCCAACCGCAGGCGTCGGCGATGTCCACCGCGCACCTTCCATGGCAGCGAGACCGTCGCCAACTCGGGCAGGCCGTGGAGGTGGCTCAGACCTGGTCCCTCCACCTCCGTTCCGGACAACTGCACCAGACGGAGACGGCGAAGTTCGGCCAAGTGACGGAGGCCGGCGTCGGTGACGCGGGTGTTGCCGAGGCCGAGATGGCACAGCGCAGGGAAGCGGGCCAGGAGGGCGAGACCGTCGTCACTCACGGCGGTGTCCCACAGGATGAGGGTCTCGAGGTCGCGCGATCCCAGCAGGTGGACGAGCCCGGCGTCGGTGACCCGGGTGGCGGTGAGATCGACGTAGCGGAGGCTGGTCATGCCCTGCAGGTGGCGCAGTTCGGCGTCGTCGATGGTCGTCTGCTCGGCGTGCAGTCCGACGAGGCCGTCGGGCAGCAGGCTGCGCAGCGGGGCCAGGGTGGTGCCCGTCACCCGTAGGTTGAGGCTCGAGCGGCCGTTCACCCGCCGGGCGCTGACGGCGGCCCCGAACCAGTACTGAAATCCGGCACCGAGTTGCGGACGGGCCGCCTCGGTGCTCCGGCGGGTGGACCGCCGACTGGCACTGGTCCGGCGCGAGGGGGCTTCGCCGGCAATGGGCCCAGCCTCTCGAGCCAGTATCCGGTCGTATCGACGTCGTCCGGTGGCGTCGCGCAGGACCGTCCAGGCCTGGTTGAGGGACTGCATCGTGCGCTCGGCTTCGGCCCGCACCTTGAGCGACGACGAGGCGTGGGCGTCCGGGTGATAGAGCCGGGCCCGCTCGTAGTAGGCGCGTTTGATCACCTCGAGATCGGCGTCCTGTTCCACGCCCAGCACCAGGTAATGCGAGACCACCGAAGGCGAAGTTCGTCGTCCATGAAGTGAATCCCTGCCGCCACTTGGGTTCGGTCGGGCTCGAGAGCCACCATGGAAGGGTCATGCACACCGCGCTGGCCGCCGCCGCCGCCCTGATCGCACTGGCCTTCGCGTGCTCGACCTACGAGCGCTGGCTGGCCAGAAAGCGCCGACACGAGCTCGCCTGGTCACTGGCCCTCGGATTCTTCTCGATCGCCGCATTCGCGCTCGCCGCCGGTGCCGCACTCGGATGGAACCCGGTGACCTTCCGTCTCTTCTATCTCTTCGGCGCCATCGTCAATGTGCCGTTCCTCGCCTTGGGCACGGTCTACCTCCTGGCCGGCGAGCGGCGGGGCGACCAGGTGGCGGCGGGCGTCTCACTGGTGTGCGCCTTCGCCGCGGGCATCGTGCTGGTCTCCCCGTTGACCGGTCCGCTGCCCGTCGACGAATTGGCCCAAGGGTCCGACGTCTTCGGACCGGCCCCCCGCATCCTGGCCGCCCTCGCCTCCGCTCTCGGTGCGCTCGTGATCTTCCTCGGCGCCGCCTGGAGTGCGTACCGCTATCGACGGGGACGTCTGCTCTGGTCGAACGTCCTCATCGCGCTCGGCACGGTGATCCTGTCGAGCAGCGGCCTCCTGAATTCCGTGCTCGACGAGATGGACGGGTTCGCTGTCACCCTCGTCGCCGGCATCACCGTCATCTTCGCCGGCTTCCTCGTCGCCACCTCCGGCAACTCCGGACTTTCGAGAGCTCAGTGGGCGGTTTCGGGCCACTCCGCTCTCGAAAACCCTGCTGCTGCGGCGCTTTCCTCTATGTCAACTCTCGACGGAGGAGCTTCCCGCCCTGTCCCCGGGGAAGTTCGCCGACGAACGTGACCTTGGTCGGGCACTTGTACCGGGCGAGTCGGCCGGCGCAGAACTCGATGATCTGATCTTCCTCGAGGTGGTGGCCGCCCGCCTGCACGACGAAAGCCTTGACGGTCTCGCCCGAGTGGGGATGGGAGACGCCGACGACGGCGACCGCTTCGACGCCCGGGTGTTCGAGGATGGCATCCTCGACTTCGGCCGGGTACACGTTGAAGCCGGACACGATGACGAGATCCTTGGCCCGGTCGACGATGAAGAGGTACCCGTCGTCGTCGACCACGGCGATGTCGCCGGTACGAAGCCATCCGTCGCCGGTGAGCACCCGGTCGGTCGCCTCCTTGTCTTCCCAATAGCCGGCGAAGACGTTGTCACCCCGCACCCAGATCTCGCCGGCGTCGCCGAGCAGGGCGTCCTCGCCCTCTTCGTCGACCAGGCGCACGTCGATGCCGGGAAGAGGAAGCCCGATGGAAGCCGGCTTGGCCACCCCTCCGATCACCGACGACGTGACCGTCGGGGAGGCCTCGGTCAAGCCATAGCCCTGGAAGATCGGCTTCCCGAAGCGGGCCTCGAAGGCGAGGGCGATCTCCGGAGTCAGCGCGGCTGCACCGGAGACGGCCAGGCGAACCGTCGCCATCGCCTCCGGGTCGGCGCCGACCATCGTGGCCCAAGACTGGAACATCGGCGGAGCCCCGGCGATCAGGGTGATGCCGTGATCGCGGATCGTGTCGAGGGCGGATGCCGGATCGAATCGCTCGACCAGAACGACTGCGGATCCGGCGAAGAGGCTGAGCCCGAAGAGCACGTTGAGCCCGAAGATGTGGAACATGGGAAGCACGCCGAGACTCACGTCGCCTGGGTTCAGGGCGCGGCCGGGATGGCGCTGCATCTGCTCGAGGTTGGCCATCAGGTTGCCGTGGGTGAGCATGGCGGCCCGGGGCGCACCGCTGGTTCCTGACGTGAAGATGAGCACGGCCACGTCGTCGGGCGAGCGGTCGACGATCGGGCCGGGTTCACCCTTCAGCAACTTCTCGAGGGGGGTGGCTGCCGCCAACTCGACACCCTCGGGAACGATCACGAACTCGACCGGGGTCGCTCCCTGCCCGATGCCGGCCATGGCGTCGCGCCCACTCGGCCCGACGATGACCGCCCGGGCACCGATGCTGACGAGCTCCGCGCGGATCTCGGTCGAGGGGCTCGACGGGTTGAGCGGCACCGCGACCGCTCCAACCCCGAGGATGGCCAGGTAGGCGACGGCGAAGTACCAGTTGTTGGCGGAGACCAGGGCCACCCGGTCGCCGGGCTCGATCCCGAGGCGGATGAGTCCACCTCGGAACTGGGCGACCTGGTCTCGAAGCTCCCCATAGGTCGTCCGATTCCCTCGGCTGATGAACGCGAGAGCGCCATCGGGATGACCGTCGATGATCGATGCCAGGTTCACGGCGGGCAGGCTGGTCGGCGGCCTCGCCTCCGCGCAAATTGCGGTTGCTCCACCGAGGTGGCACCGAACGGATGTTCCGCTCGCTCAATGGATACCCCGGCGCCGCCGATAGGACAGGGTGCGCCGGCTGGTGGTCGTCTTCTTCGCCGTCCTCGTCGGCTACCTCATCGTCCCCGCGCACGTGGCCGTGGCGGCTGCAGCCGTCGGTCAGGCAGACACCGAGCAGGCCTTCGTGGAAGAAATCAACGCCCTTCGACTCTCCAAGGGATTGGGGCAGCTGCGCGTCCATCCGGAGTTGGTCGACGTCGCGCGCGGCTGGGCTTCGAAGATGAGTGCGGCCGACAAGATCTCCCACAATCCCGACTTGGCCAACGCCGTGCAGGCCGACTGGCAGAAGCTCGGCGAGAACGTCGGCGTGGGCATGACCGTCGACCGCCTGCACGCGGCGTTCGTGGCCAGCCCGGCTCACTACAAGAACATCGTTGACCCGGACTTCACCTACATCGGGGTCGGCGTAGTGCTCGGCCGCGACGACGTCATCTTCACGACGCACCAGTTCATGACGTTGCGTCCCGCCGCCGCCGCGGCCGAGGCCAAGCAGCCGCTCAAGACACCAGCCGAGCCGGCCGTCCCCCCCGCCCGCCTCGTGCTCGTCCTGCAACAGTTGCGGGCATTGGACGCCCGATGATCCGCCACCTCCGAGCGCTGTTCGCCGTCGCCGTCGTGTCCGCGTCGTTGCTGGGCGGCAGTCTCGCCGCACCTGCAGCCGCCGCCGACCCAGGGTTCGAGGCTGACTTCGTCGCCCGGGTCAACGGCGCCCGATCCTCCAAGGGCCTAGGCACACTCACGACCGACAGCGAGTTGACGGCGATCGCCCGCCGATGGTCGCAACGCATGGCCGCCGACAACCGCCTGTCGCACAACCCCAACCTGGCGAAGGAAGTGACCCAGGACTGGGAGAAACTGGCCGAGAACGTCGGTGTCGGGCCGGGCGTGGAAGAGATCCACAACGCCTTCATGAACAGCGCCCCTCACCGAGCCAACATCCTCGACGGGGCATTGACCCACATCGGGGTCGGGGTCGTCGTCGACCCCTCAGGACAGATCTGGGTGACCCAGGTGTTCATGCGCCTGCGTGGAGGCGGGGGTACGGCTTCGCCCACCACGACCGCCGCGCCACCTCCGCCGACCACGACGACCACGAGCCCGCGCACAACGACCACGACGGGGGCACCGGCGCCGACCTTGACCCCGTCGCCGACGACGACCCGCCCCCCTCGCAGCACCACGACGACTCCGACGGGGCCCACGTCGCCGCCAACGACGTCGTCCCCAGCCCCCGCAGCGGAACCGGCACCGACGACGACCACTGCGCCCGCGCCCGCCGCCGCACCGACCCGGCGGCTCGTGCTCGTCCTCGATGGTCTACGCGCCCTCGACCGTGGTCGTTAATCTCAGGGCCATGTCATACGCTGCTGGGGCAGTGGATCCCATTCGGGTATATGTCGTCGACGACACCGATCATGTGCGCCGCATGCTCACGACCATGCTCGCCGTGGACGGATTCGTGGTCGTCGGTGGCGCCGCTGACGGCGTCTCGGCCATTGCGGCGGTGACGAAGGAAGACCCGGACGTCGTCGTCATCGACTACAAGATGCCGGCGATGGACGGCCTCGAGACGGCCCGCCGTATACGCGAGGCCCGGCCGACCCAACCGATCATCCTCTATACCGCTTTCGCCGACGCCGAGGTCGAAGCCGCCGCCGCCGCCATAGGCGTCGCCGTGTGCCTCGGCAAGGTCGAGGGTCTCAGCGCCCTCGAACACGAGATCTGCCGCTTGGTGCGCTGACCTCAGCCTCAGCCGGCGGGTTCGTTCTTGGTCTTCTCGACTTGCCGCATCCGTTTCACCCGGTACATGGCGGCGTCGGCCCGCGCCAACAAGTCGTCGATGCCGCTCTTGCCGTCGGCCCGCGCAGCTCCCGCGCTCATACCCACGGAGAGTTCGTGTCCGTGTGACAAGACGGGGTTCTGCAGGGCCACTTCGACCCGTGCCAGCAAACCGTCGACCGCAGCCCCACTCTCGTCCTCGAGAACGATCACGAACTCGTCGCCGCCGAGACGGGCGACGGTGTCGGATTCACGCGTGACCGACCGCAGCCGCTGGGCTACCTCGACCAGCACGTCGTCGCCGACCTCATGGCCGTACGTGTCGTTGATCACCTTGAAGGAATCGATGTCGCAGAAAACGACGCTGACGCCGGAATTGCGGCGCGTGGCGCCGGCGAGCGCGTGCTGCAGGCGATCGCGGAGCAACGCCCGGTTCGGCAACTCGGTGAGGCTGTCGTGCGTGGCCAGGTGATGCAGCTCGGCGCGAGCCTCCGCCAGGGGCGTGATGTCGGCGGCCGTCACCACGATGCCCTCGACGGACTCATCGTCGAGCAGGTTCACGAGGGTGATGCTCATCGCCACCGGGGATCGCCCGATGATGCTGTTGAATTTCGCCTCGAAGGCTCGCCGACCTCCGACCTTCACCACGAACGCCAGCTCGGTCTCGACCACATGGCGATCGTCGTCGATGACGAGGTGAGAAAACGGGCGCCCGACGGCGAACTCCAGGTCTCGTCCGAGCAGGCGGGTCAGTGCTCGACTCGATCCCCGAATCGTCCCTTCGCCGTCGAGCAGCATGGTGATCGAGGGCGCGTTGTCGATGATCGCCTGCAACATCGCGCTGTTGCCGGCGGCGACCTCCCACCGCCGACGCTCGGTGATGTCCCGGAGAACGAGGACGACGGCGTTGACGCCGGCGACGGTCAGAGCCGACCGTCCCCGAAGTTCGACGAGACGGAATCCCCCGTCGCGACTGCGAACGCGGAGCTCCACCGGCGTGCCCACACTCTTGTCCTGCACCGACACGAGGGCAGTGAGCGCCGTGGCCACGTCGTCGGGATGGATCAGCTCCGCACCGGACACCCCGACGATCTCCCGTCGGTCCCAGCCGAGCTGCTCTTCGCTCGCGGCGTTCGCCCAGAGCACCCGGGCGTCGGCGTCGACGGCCACCACGGCGTCCGGGAGGGCGTCGAGCAACGCCTGGGGGTCGAGGGGCACCGCCGGTCAACGTATCGCCGGAAGGGGTGCCTGCGCTCCAGCGTCAGCGAGCGACGACCAGGAACTGGAACATGGCTGCTCCGAAGATGAGCAGCAACAGGATTCCCATGACGATGGTCGTGGCGGGGCGCACTCGCCGAGCCTACGAAAGCAATTCGAGTGAAACCGCATCGCCAGCCGAGATGCGGAGCTCAGCGGCCACCGAGGACCGGTCGAAGGCGAGGGACACAAGGCCGTAGCTGTCAACGATCACGCCGAGCTGCCTGGCCTTCAGATCGCCGTACGTCGTCACCCGTCCACCGGTTCGCACCCCGCTCTCGCCGAATCGCACCCGCATCCGTTCTCCCAGGAAGGCGAGGTCGTCTGGGTCGACGTTGAGCTGGACGTTCCCGAACCGGTCGACCCAGAGCACCTCCGCCTTGATGCCGTCGGCGTCGACCTGACTCAGCGGCAGGATTCCCGGACGCAGCGTGATCGGGTCGACTGCGGGTCCGAGCTCGGCCAGATCCACGCCGTTGCAGAGGTGGGCCGCCGCGGGTGCGAACACGTCTCGTCCGGCGAAGGTCGGGCCGGGTGCGGGCAGTCGGTAGTCGGGGTTGGTGAGTTCGACGGCCCGCTCGGCGCCACCGGTCATAGCCACGGCCGATGCAAGCAGCCCGTTGTCCGGACCCACGAACACCCCGGCGCCGCCGGCGACCTCGATGGCGACGGCTCGCCGATCGGTGCCGACCCCGGGGTCGACCACAGCGAGAATCACGCCCGGCGCCAGGTACTGCGCGCTGCGCACCAGGGCGAGGCCACCGGCCCGCAGATCATGCGGGGGCACCTCGTGGGTGATGTCGATGACGACGGCAGATGGGGCGATGCTCCGCACCACCGACTTCACGACCCCGACGAACTCGTCTGCCGTGCCGTAGTCGGAGAGGAAGCTGACGGTGTCGTACGTGCGGCCCTTCACCCCGTTTCGGTGTATCCCTGCTGGAGGTAGCCGTCGACGTCGGCCTCGGTGAGCCGGTACGACTTGCCGACCCGTACCGCAGGGATCGACCCCGCGTTGATCAAGCGGTACACCGTCATGTTCGACACGCGCAGCATCTCGGCGACCTCGGCAACCGTGAGGAACGCTGGACGTGAACGTGGTGCAGCCGACCGTGATTCAGCCATGGTGGAACCCCTCTCCGCAATCGGGAGGGTACGCCACCGTGGCCGTTGTGGGAAGAGGGGCTGAAGGGGTTTCACCGGCGACCGAGCTCGCGAGACCGTTCGGTGGCGGCGACGACGGCCTCCAGGAAGGCCGATCGGACGCCTCCGGCCTCGAGCACACGCAGCCCTGCAGCCGTGGTTCCGCCCGGAGAGGTCACCTGGGCCCGCAGCCCCTCGGCGGTGCTTCCGCTCTCTGCCAGCAGGCGTGAGGCCCCGAGCAGGGTGTGCACGGCCAGTTCGACGCTCACGTCCCGCGGGAGCCCGGCGAGCACCCCGCCCTCGATGAGGGCCTCGGCCACCAGGAAGACGTAGGCCGGACCAGACCCTGACAGCCCGGTGACGGCGTCGAGGAGGTGTTCGGGCACCCGCACGACGATCCCAACGGCGGCCAGGAGTGATTCCGCCCAGTCGAGGTCGGCGGGTCCGGCGGAGGACCCGGCGGCGATGGCCGAGGCTCCGGCACCGACGAGCGCCGGGGTGTTGGGCATCGCCCGAACGACGGGAACGCCAACACCGGTGGCCTCCTCGAGCGCGGCGATGGTCACGCCGGCGGCGATCGACAGCACTCGGGACGTACCGGCGGCGACGGCCGCTCGACAGGCAGTGGCGACGTCGCCCGGCTTCACGGCGACGATGACGCCGTCGGCGGGGATGGGCTGGGCCACGACCTGCAGTCCCGGATACGTGGCCGCGAGTTCGCTACGACGGTTGGCCAGCGACTCCGCCACGGCGAGTTCGTCGACCGCCGCCCATCCCGCATGCAAGAGCCCGGCCAGCAAGGCCTCTCCCATCCGTCCACCACCGATCAGCAAGAGCCGGGTCACGGCGGGCACGCTACGGCAGGTAGCGCAAGGGGTTCTGCGGGGAGCCGCTGACGCGGGTCTCGAAGTGCAGGTGGTTCCCCGTTGACTGCCCGGTGCTTCCCACGTATCCGATGAGGTCGCCGGGGTCGACGTCGGCACCGTCGTTCGTGGCGATGCGGCTCTGGTGGGCGTACAGCGTCGTGAGGCCACCGCCGTGGTCGATGATGACGACGTTGCCGTAGCCCCCCTGGACGCCGGCGAAGATCACGGTGCCGTCCTTGGCCGCCCGGATCGGGGTGCCGTTGGGGGCCCCGATGTCGATGCCGGCGTGGAGGCGTCCCCAGCGGTAACCGAACCCGGAGGTGAGCGTTCCGCTGGTGGGCCAGCGCATGCCCGAACCCGATACGCGTCCACCGGCGTCGGTGGGACTGGCCGACGAGCTTCGTGATGCCCGCTGGGCTGCGGCCCGAGCGGCGTTCGAGCTGATCAGCGCCTGGATGGAGGCGTCTTCCTTCGTCAGGGCTTCGACCTCGCCGCTGACGGATTTGATGCGGGCGTCGAGGGCCGCCTCGAGGCGGGCCTTCTCGGCCAGGTTCTTCTTGAGTGAGCCGAGTTCGGCGTTGACGACCGCGCGCCGCGTCGCCGCCGTCTCCCGTGCGGCCGCCGCCTTCTCCCGTTCGATCCCCAGATCTTCTTTGCTCGCTCGCAGCTCGTCGAGGATGTCCCGGTTGTTGTTGCTGACTTGCTGCAACATCGAGGTGCGCCGGCTGGCGTCCTCGAGGTTTTTGGCGTCGGTCAGGCCGGCGAGGGCGGACTGTTGGGGGCGCACGTAGGCGGCGACCGCGCGGTCGACCACGTCGCCCTGCAGCGCCGACATCGCTTGGGTGGTCTCGGAGATGCGGGTCTCGGATTTCTTGACCGATGCTTCGGCGACGGCCAGTGACTGGCGAGCCGCGGCCGCCTTGGCGTCCTGGGCCCTGACCTGGTTGGCCAGCGTGGCTACGGCCTTCTCCAGTTGCGAATCCGACGCCTTCAGCCCGTTGAGCTGCGACGCCGCCTTCGCCTTGGCCGCACGGACCTGCTCTTGACGCTTCCTGGCCGCAGTCGACGACGACCCCGCGGCCCCCACAGGGGTCGCCAGGCCCAGTACCAGGGCGATGACGAGCGAAATGGACGCGAGTCTTCGGAGTGGAGTCATGGGAGCAAGGGCGCCCAGGCGTCCGGGAGGACGATTCGGCGAGTGGACGCGGCCCCGATAGGCCTCGTTCAAGGTACTGGGTTCGGCGTGAGGGCCGCAATCTCCTGCCGGTCCCCCCATCGACGGACACTCGACCCGCCCGGAGGCGACAGAGCCCGGGGAACCTCCCGTCGTCATTCGCACTTCCCCGAACGAATGCCGCCGTTCGGTCCCCCGAGCCCGTCGTTGTCGGCCACCGTACCGCCGGTTCTCCGACCCAACAAG
>JBKJLU010000177.1:0-3017 GCA_046596815.1 Acidimicrobiales bacterium
ACGAGGCAGCGCCGCAGGTCGCCCGGGGCCGGGATCCCCAGGGCCTCGCGAAGCACGCCGCTGCTCCCGCCGTCGTCGGCCACACTCACGATCGCCGTGATGTCGCCGGCGTACCGCCGGGCCGCTTGCAGCGTCACCGACGTTCCATGGCCTCCGCCGAGGGCCACGACGCGGGGCCCCGGTTGGCGCGTCATCGGTCGATGTCCCGGTGCTGCACCGACGGATGGAAGCCCCGTTGTTCGATGAGGTTGGCCAGTTCCTGGGCGAGGGCGACGCTGCGGTGGCGACCGCCCGTGCACCCGACGGCGAACGTGAGGTAGCTCTTGCCCTCCTTGGCGTAGGCGGGCAGGAGGAGGTCGAGCAGGCCCGCCATCTGTTCGAGGAATTGTCCGGTCACCGGCTGTCCGAGCACGTAGTCGCGCACCGGATCGTCGAGACCGGTCAACGGGCGTAGTTCGTCGACCCAGTGGGGATTCGGGAGGAACCGGCAGTCGAAAACGTTGTCGACGTCGAGAGGAATGCCGTGCTTGTACCCGAAGCTCACCACGCTCGTCTGCATCGTCTGGCTGCCGTTCTCACTGAACAGCGCCGTGAGTCGATCGCGTAATTGGTGCACGTTCAGGTCGCTGGTGTCGACGACGACGTCGGCCCTCGCCTTCACCGGATCCAGGAGCTTGCGCTCGCTCTCGATGCTCTCGGCCACGCCCCCGCCCGCCACCGGATGGCGGCGGCGCTTGTCTTCGTAGCGACGAATGAGCACGTCGCTCCCCGCTTCGAGGAACAAGATCTTGGCCGTCGCTCCGGTGGCTGCGAGCGCGTCGATGGCCGGGAGGAGTTCTTCGAGGAAGGGGCTCGTCCAGACGACCAGCGCGACCTTGTCCGTCTCCTCGTGGTGCTTGCGGGCGGCCAGCTCGGCCACCTTGGAGATGAGGGCCGGCGGGAGGTTGTCGATCACGAACCACCCGAGGTCCTCGAAGATGCTGGCGGCGGTGCTGCCGCCGGCGCCGCTGAGGCCGGTGATGACGACGAACTCGCTCACGGCTTTGCCTGCTTCTCGCAGCGCAGCAGGAGAAGCCGGGGGATGGTGGCCGCTTCGGTGTATTCGTGGGCTCGCTCGAGGAAGCCGGGGGGCGGGGCTGGCTCTTCCATACGGGTGATGAGGAGGCCGTTGGCGGCCAGTGCGTTCACATAGCGACTGAGGGGACGATGGATGAAGGGGATGAACACGTCCTTCTCGACCTCCTCGATCGTTTTGTCCTCGGTGAGGTAGGGGCCGATGCGCCAGTACTGCTCTTCCAGGATGGTGTCATCGATCCATCCACTGTTCGGCGTCTGGAGGAGCGGGTGATTCAGGAAGAAAAGGAACCGGCCGCCAGGCTCGAGCACCCGCCCGACCTCGGCGATGGCCTCGTCCACCTCGTCGATGTGCTCGAAGACGAGGCAGGCGACGACGGCATCGAAGCTGTTGGCTCTGAACGGCAGCTGCGCGGCGCCAGCTCGGGCGTAGGCGGGACCCTTGCCTCTTCGGTGGGCCTCGACGATCTGGTTGTGGGTGGGGTCGATGCCGATGGTGGTGGTCGCGTCGGTCGCGATGTTGGCTGCTTGGTCGTGGGCGAGGCGGGCGATCTGGCCTTCGCCGGTGCCGACGTCGAGGATGCGGGTCGCTCCCTGGAGGTGATGCGCGGCCAGCGGGAGGATCTGCTCGGTGTACTCGGCGTCCGCGCCTTCACTGAAGCCGTCCTGCCACCACTGGGCGTGCGTCTCCCAAAGGTCGCCGCCGGCGCTGTTGGTGCTGGCGGCGTCTCTACTTGTCACGCCCGCAGTCTGCCCGACGGCGCTTTCGCACACTCGTGGCCACCCTGTGGCCGGCACGACTGCACACAAGTCTTCTCAGCGGTTGCGGACAGCCTGCAGTTCCCGGATCTCGAGGTCGAGCGGTGGCGCTTGGGTCGTGAGTTCGCTCAACGTGCCGGTGCGGGCGCCGGCCCGCCACGACGCCTTCCATCGTTGGACGACCCGGATCTGTCGCTGGTCGGAGGTGTCGGCGTACACGTGGGTGACGTCGCCGTTGGGCCATGGGCCGCCCTGAGATTTCGTGACCGTGCGGCCGCTCGCCGTCGGATCGTTCCAGTCGATGACGTAGTCGCTGGTGGCCGTGATCACGATGTCGTCGCCAATCGGATTGTCGATCGTCCTCGTCCACCGGTTCAGTCCGCCGATCTGCAAAAACACTTTCTTGCCCGTGATGGCGAAGTCGGGCTCGATGTCGAGCGTCGGGACAGGGAGGTCCTCGATCTGCTCCCAGCCGGCGGCGGCGATCGCCTGCAGGTTGGGGGCGGTCGCCGACGTGCGAGGCGGGCAGTTCTGGAGTGGCTCACCCGTGCTTCGATCGAACCGGAGGGCGAACCCAACGGCGTTCTGTCGCTCGGCGTACGCCTGGTCGGTGGTCGACCGCCAGCTGACGCAGAACCCCTGCTCCGCGCTCCAAAGGACCGTCCGGTAGTAGTACCGCTCCGCCCGCCGAGCCGTCACGTTCGACCCGCTCTCCGGCGCCTCCTCCTCATCATCCCCCGGCCTCGAATCCGAAAAGCGGACTGTCCCCGGTGCAACGTCCCGATCAACCTCCGCAGCGAAACTGACGCCCGGCGTTGCGAAGAAGATCGCGACTACCAGGGGAACTAGTCGTCGCACGAGTTCACCGGAACCGAGTTGTCATTCTTCGATCCGTCGAAGGACATCACCCATGGAGCCGGGTTAACCATTGCGGGGTCGCGGCCGGGACGCTTCCGCACAAGAACGAGGTACTGGTCATTCTCTGTACGCACTTCGGGGACGTCCGGCTTGAGCGTGGGTCGATTGTTTCTGTCCGCTCGAACGACGATGCAACTCAGGCTGTATTCCTCGAGTCGGATCACCAGTGTCTCTGGGTTGCCTGGATTGTCCGATGTCTTGTCAGCCCTACCTTGAGCAGCCTCCGTTAGCCAGGCACGCTGCTGCACCTCGAACTCTTCCTCGGT
>JBKJLU010000245.1:0-4911 GCA_046596815.1 Acidimicrobiales bacterium
AGCGGCTGGTCTGCCCCAAGACGTCGTCGCCACCGAGGCTGACCGAAAGATGCTTCGCCGAGAGGGGCAAGCCCGACTTTGGTGGGGGACGACGCCGGTCGACGTGTTCCTGAACACGACCGACTTCCACGAACTCGTTGCCACCAGGGTGCGATGGGAGCCGTTCGCCGGTCTCGATCTGCCCTTCCTGGCCTGCGAGGACCTGGCGGTCTTCAAAGCGTTCTTCGATCGCACGAAGGACTGGGCCGACCTCGAGGCGATGCACGACGCAGGCACGCTCGACGTCCCCGTCGTCGCCGGGGTTCTCGCGACGTTCCTCGGTGGCGATGACCACCGCATCGCCCGCCTGCTCTCGCTCTGACGAATTCACCCTGAAGATCCGCCGCTCGAGCGACTCCCGGTCCTGCGTGTAGTCGTGGTCGGAGTGGGAGAACCCCGCGTCCCTCCGTGGGCCACGCTCCGCCCTCATCGCCCCGAGTGTCGAAGCGCGTAGGCGATGGCACCGGCAAGCACCAGCGCGCCGGCCGAGATGATGAATGGGTTTCGTAGAACGCCACCGACGGTGACCAGTGCGCCGGCGGAGATGAGGGCCGGCAACGCGCAGCAGGTCACCAGCGCGACGACGGCCATGAGGCCGAAGCCCGCGCCTGAGGAAGGCGAGCGGCTCATGCGGCGGGTGAGCGGTCGCTCGCATCGATCTTGGCGATCATGCCGCACAGCACGACAGCTTCTTCACGTCCGCGTTGAACGACTGCGCGACGAGCTTGAGGCCTTCGCTCATCGTCAGATACGGAGCCCAGGTGCCGGCGATATCTTCGACGGTGAGCCCAAACTTGATGGCATACGTGGCGGCCAACATCAGCTCACCTGCGTTGTCGGCGACGGCGTGGACGCCGAGAATCTTGCGCGACTTCGCGTCCACCACCAGCTTGATGGCGCCGCGGGTGTCTCGATTCACGATGTCGCGCGGCACGCCGGACAGCTCCTACGTCCGGCAGTCGCACATGTGGCCGGCCGCGAGCACCTCGGCCTCGGTGAGCCCGGCGCTGGCCAGCGACGGGCTGGTGAAGATCACGCTCGGAAGGCCGACGTAATCGATCTTGCGGTGAGATCCGGTCAGCGCATTTTCGGCGGCGATGTTGCCCTGCGTCGCCGCCGTGTAAACGAACTGAGGGCCGCCGGCGACGTCGCCGGCCGCGAACACTCTCGGATTGGAGGTGCGCTGCTCGTCGTCGACTGCGAGGAAGCCGCGTTCGTCGAGATCGACGCCGGCGGCGTGGAGATCGAGGTCGGCGACACGGGGGCTGCGGCCCACGGCGACGAGCACCGCATCGGTCTCGACCCGGGTGCCGCCGTCCGTCACGACCACCACCGTGTCTCCCTGGCGCTCGACACCCGAGACACGCTCAGGCACGACGCGGATGCCTTCGTCGGCGAAGACCCGGGCCATCCACTCGGCCAGCTCCGGCTCGGCTCGTGGTGCCAGGCGGCCGACGATCGTGACCTCGGATCCGAGGCGGGAGAAGAGTTGCCCCTGTTCCATGGCCACGAACCCACCGCCCATGATGGCGAGCCGTCGGGGCGCCTCGTCGAGTTCCATGGCCGTCGTCGAGGTGAGGTAACCGGCCTCGTGCAGCCCTGGGATGTCGGGTATCGCCGGCTCGGCGCCGGTGGCCACCAGGTAGGCGCAGGCCCGCACCGCCCGGCCATCGACCCGCAAGCTGTCGGCGTCCGCGAAGGACGCCTGGCCATGAAGGATCTCGAAGCCATAGATGGGAGCGAGGTCGACGTACTTCGCCTTACGCAACCCGGCGACGAGCTCGTCCTTCTGGTCGATCAACGCCCGCAGATCGACACTCCCGGCGCTGGTAGGCACCCCGTCGAAGGGATGCGAGGCCGCCCCGTGCAACGTGTCGGCCGCGGCGAGCAGCATCTTGGATGGCACACAGCCGACGTTCACGCACGTCCCGCCGATTTCACTGCGCTCGATCACCACCGCGCTGGCTCCCAAGTTCGACGCCCGGATGGCTGCGGCGAACGCGGCGCCGCCTGAGCCGATGATCGCCAAGTCGTAGTCGTAGGTCATCTCGGTTCTCCTTCAGATCCAATCCGGACCGATGGCACTACGGTAAGCCTTCCAGTGCACAGGAAGGTCAAGTCATGTTGATCGGCGAAGTCGCCCAACGGTCGAGGTTTCCTGCGAAGACGTTGCGCTATTACGAGGATGCAGGCCTCCTCGAGCCACCGGCGCGGACCGCCTCTGGCTACCGCGACTACGGCGAAGACGTGCTCGACCGTCTGGCCTTCATCCGATCGGCACAATCGGTCGGGCTAACTCTCGGGGAGATCCGCGGTGTCGTGGCACTTCGCGACCAGGGCGAGACCCCGTGCGGGCACGTGCTCGAACTGCTGCGCGAGCGAGCGAGTGAGATCGACCGCACGATCGGCCAACTGCGTGCCCTGAAGGTCGAACTCAACCGGCTGGTCCACCGCGCACGGAGCCTCGATCCCGCTGACTGCGACCCCGACCGCGTCTGCCACCTCATCGGACCGTCCTGAGACGGCGGAACCCGCGCCGCCGAATGAGCGATCTCCTCCTCGCCTCGCGCTTCACTGACACCTCGCCAGGATCCGTCCGGCTTCCGTTTCACGGCGTTGGTTGGGCCGCGATGGGGTGGGTCATCGCCGACGCTGGGACGCGAGCAAAGCCGAGCCCGCCGGCCGCGAGGAGAAGGATGCCGCCCATGAGGTAGACGGCGCGGATGCCGAACTGGTCGGCGAGGACGCCGCCGACGCCGATGCTGATGAGTCGGGCGGTTTGCCAGACGACGTCGTAGAAGGCGAAGACCCGGCCGCGGAGTCGTTCAGGTGTGGTCGCTTGTAGCGCGCTGTTGTAGGTCACGTTTCCGGTGCTGGTGCCGAGGCCGTAGGCGGCGAGGGCGCCGATCGCCACTGCGAAGTTGGAGAACGCGGCGAGAACGACGTCGACGACGCCGCGCAGCAAGTAGGGACCGAACATCAAAGAGGGCCGGCGGACGTCCCTGACGAAGCGTTGCAGGACGAGCGGCCCGACACCAGCGCCGATGCCGATGGCCGCGAGGAGAAGCCCGAAGCCGCTCGCTTCGACGCGCAGGTGGCGTTGGGCGAGCACCACCAGCAGGGCGCTGGTCGCGCCGGCGGAGAGTGCGGCGAGCGCTTGGACGCTGGCGAGGGTGGACAGGAACCGGCTGCGGCGGATGACCACCACGCCTTCGACGGCTTGGGCCCAGCGGCTCTGGTGGTGGGTTCTTGGTTGGGCGGGCACGGGGAGGCGGGTGAGCGCGACTGCGGAGATGAGAAACGAGGCGGCGTTGATGGCGAACGCCGTGCTGGCCCCGGTCCAGGTGACGACGGCGCCGGCCACGGGGGCAAGGACGATTTGGGAGAGCACGGCGGCAGACCACACGGCGGAGTTGGCACCCACGAGTTCGTCTTCGTCGACGAGGTCGGGGGTGACGCTGGCGGCGGCGGGGTTGAAGAAGATGCTCAGGGCGGACAGTCCGAAGGCGCCGGCGTAGAGCGCCCAGAGGCGGTCGGGGCTGAAGGCGAGCAGGGCGGCCAGCACGGCGCGCCCGACGTCGGCGGCGATCATCACCCGGCGGCGTGGAAGTCGGTCGACGACGCTGCCGGCGACGAAGCCGAGGGCCAGCACAGGCAGGATCTCCATGACCACGATGCCGCTGACCTGCAGACCTGAGCCAGTGAGGTTGAATACGACGATGACGAAGGCGACGGCGTTGAACGTATCGCCCCACCGGCTCACGGTCTGGGCGAAGAAGAGCCGCCGGAACGCCGGTCGCCGCAGTGCGCCTACCGCGCCGTTCATGTGCCCTCATTCGGGCTCCGATGGCGTCCGCCACCACCGAGCATCCGCCGTATCTCCACGAGGCAGATGTCTGGGTGGCTGAGGGGCAGGTCGTGTCCGGCTTCTTCCACGGTCAGGAGTTCGACGTTGGGATGGATCCTCGACAACTCCTGAAGGAATCCGAGTTCGACGGCCGCGTCCTTGGTCCCTGCGATCAACCGCACCGGAACGTCGATCTCGTCCAGCCAGGCCGACGCGCCCGACCGGATCAAGACAGACGACAGTGTCTCGGAGTAGGAGACCCACGAGTGTTGGACCCGATCGGCCGCCAGAGCAGCTGGCATCGAGGGCCTCACTATTCGGACGAGCAGGCTCGACGCGCGTGGAAAGCGACACATCCAGTCACACAGCCATCTTCCGAGGGTCTCGTTGCTGAGGAGGATTCGGGCGAGCGGATCGGTTCCAGCGACACGCCGCTCCGCAGTGGTGATGTCCGGGTAGAGGGGCGGGGCGACGGCGACGAGGCCGGCGACGAGGTCGGGATGCCTCATCGCGAGCCGCAGCGCGACAACGGAGCCGAGGGAGTGGCCGGCCACGATGATCGGGGCTCGGACGCCGACGGCGCGGAGGGTGTCGGCCACGGCGTCGGCGTGATCGTCCGGCGTGTAGCCCGAAGCCGGTCGCGGCGAACGACCGAATCCGAGGAGGTCTGGAACCAAGACCTGGCCCGCCCCTGTGAGTACGTCGTAAGCGCCGCCCCAATACGCGCCGGAATTGAACATCCCGTGGAGCAACGCAATTCGGGGCTCCCCGTCGCCGAGGACGCGGACTGCGAGACCGGCGGAACGGATCTCTCCCTGGGGTGGCGTCCATGTCGTCGGCGATCGTCCGATGACCTCCGTCCGCAGCCGGGCCACCGTAGCGGCCAGAGCGACGAGGCCGAGCGCTCGGCGAATATTCATGACTGCTCACCGATCTGGACGCGGAGAATCGTCGCAAAGGGCTGTTCGATCACGTGCCCGTCAGCACGAATGCCGACGCTGACGGCGTCGATCCCGAACGTTCCT
>JBKJLU010000267.1:0-4121 GCA_046596815.1 Acidimicrobiales bacterium
GACCACCCCACCCGACTCGCGCTCCTCGACCAGGGCCTCGCGCTCGCCGAGCACAAGGACCTCGCGTCCCTGTCAGTGAACGACATCGTGCAGGCGGCCGGCATGGCCAAGGGGACCTTCTACGTGCACTTTCGCGATCGGGCCGCCTACCTCGTCGCACTCCACCGTCGCTTCCACGATGACATCCGCGACCAGATTCGGGCGGCGTCCCACGGGCACCCCGCCGGCCGAGCCCGGCTCGAGCGGAGCGCGATCGCGTACCTCGACGCGTGCTTGCACGCACGAGCCGTGAAGGCGATGCTGCTCCAAGCCCGCGGGATCAGCCTCATCGCCGACGAGGTCGTCGCCTCCAACGTCCGCTTCGCCACCGCTGCGGCGCGGGACTTCACGGCCCTGCACTGCACCCAGCCGCTCGCCCGAGCCCGCTTGTTCGTCGCATCCGCCGCCGAGGTGGCTGTCGCGGAGTGCGAGCTCGGACGACCCGACCCCGCCCTCCGGGCCGAGCTGTTGGTGATGCTCACCGCAGGGCTGACCTGACATGGAGAACCCACTGCTCAGCGAGACAGCCTCTGCCTTGCTGGGCTGCCTCACCCGCCGGTGCTCGAAGGCTTCCCCGTGACCAGTCGTTCCGTCAGCTTCGGGCGCAGCACTCGTGCACGGAGATCCACCGACTGGCTTCGAGGTCGCCGATCGCTGTGGCGACGCTGGGCACGCCACGGAAGTGGTCCGTGAGGTCCCAGGCGCGCAACTCGAGCAGTGTTGCGTCGCTCAGCGCCACCGCGGAAACCTCCGGCCGAGAACGATCGTGAGCCACTCGCCGTGCTGGCCCGTGCGACGCACCCGCGACCCGGCCTCGATGTCGATCTCGACCCCTCCAGCAGGATTGCGGCCCACGCGCGCGGAATCCCATAGACACCACCGAACCAGGAGTTCCCCTTGCACACCGTCGTCCGCTCCACCGTCATCGCCGGACTGACCGGCGCCTTGATGGTCTCCGTCGCCTGGGCCGGAGTCGGCCTTGCGCCTGCACCCGCGCCCGCGCCCTCACTGCCCGGCGCCGGCGCCGGCACCGTCGAGGCGAATTCGAACGCGGTGGGCGAGGAGCGGGGTTCGAACGCGGTGGGCGAGGAGCAGGGTTTGACCGCGGTGGGCAAACCGGCGGCCGGCGTCAACCCTGTGAGCTTCGGTGCCGGGCAGTTGCTCGTCGGGGCGGCGAAGACCTCGATGGACCCTCGGCCAGACCTCGCCGACCCGAAGCGCTTTCCGGGAGCGGTCTGGGAGAAGAACCCGGCCAAGTGCAAGACACTGGCTCCCGAGTGGTTCCAGAACCTGCCGACCGCCGCGGTGAACGCGATGGACGGCATCGCCAACTCGGGCTCGGTGTGGCCGGAGAACCCGAACTGCATCTACCAGGGCGGATTCGGCCTCGGCCCGATGAACCCGGTCAAGGCCTTCGACCAGGAGTTCGGGCTGTGGGTGCGCAGCATGGCCTTCAGCGACGGCACGCAGACGCTCGTCACGACCGTCATCGACGGTGAGGGCTGGCTGTGGGACTACGAGCGCAAGTGCACCGACTGCGGCGCCAAGCAGATCAACGCCGCGCTGGCCGCCGACCCCGAGTTGAAGGCGCGCGGCGTCACGTCGGCCTCGCACGTCCTGCACGCCACGCACTCGCACGCCGCGCCGGACTTCATCGGCGGCTGGGGCTTCGTGCCGAACTGGTACATGGCGCAGATCACCGACGCCATCAAGAGCACAGCGAAGCAGGCCGTCATGACCATGGAGGCAGCAACGCTGGAGGCCGGCGAGGAGGAGGCACGCGCCCACAACGGCGAGCGCCGCGGCACCTACCGATCGGCGGAGGAAGCCGCGATCAGCTGGGTGCGCGCCGTCGCCGTCGACAGCACCCCGAACAGCCCCGGTGGCGGACAGGCGAACCGCGAGGGCAACGACCCGAACGACATACCGCGCGTGATCGCCACGCTCGGTGCGTATGCCGCCCACCCGGTCACGTTCGGCACCAACAACGGCGTAGCCCACCCGGACTGGGTTGGGCTGTTCAATCAGCGCCTGGAGAAGAGGTTCGGCGGCATCGGGCTGCACTTCATGACTGGCCTGGGCAACCTGACCGGCGCCAACAGAACGACCGGCGGTGCGCTCGCCGACCTGCTCCCGGCCGTCGGCGAAGGCCGGCCGGTCGACGACACCACCGTGAAGGTCGCGGCCGGCACCGCTGCGTCCGCGCTGACGAATGTCCCGCTGAGCGCGCTCGGTACCCCCGGGCTGTTCGACCGCAAGTTCAGCCCGACCCCGGCGGTTGTCCGCACCGGCGAGAGCGCCAACGCGCCCTGCATTTCGGCGTCCGCGCAGTCGGTCGAACTGCCCTACTCGGCTGCCCGGATCGGCAACGATCTGGTCTTCACTGCCGCGCCCGGCGAGGTGTTCGCCAACTACACCAACACCGTCGAGGAGAAGAATCCCGGCAGGATCACCTTCGCGCTGGCGCAGGCCAACGACGCACTCGGCTACATGCCGCAGTCCTTCGAGATCAGCCCCGTCGGGCAGCAAGGGCTGGGCTTCGTCGCCGGCGGCTTCGTGTTCGTCAATTACGAGGACAGCTACGCCATCGACCGCTGCACCGGCGACCTCATGCTCGAGGAGACGCTGAAGCTGATGGGCGAGGTCAAGAAATAGCGAGCCGGCGCCGCCGCTACATCGTCTCGGAAATCCAGTGAGCGCGGTGGAGGCGGTCCCGAGCGCGTCGAGGTCGGGCTCGAACAGCGATCCGAGCCGGCTCACCTCACGGCACGGTCTAGCGTTCGCTGAGGGGAGGTCGACGATGTCGAGAAGGCGGCGTCTCACACGTCGTTGACGAGGACGGTCACAACCTCAGTCGTGTTCACCGACCTCGTCGGCTCGACGGAGCTGGCTGCCCGCCTGGGTCCGGTGGCGGCCGAGGAGGTCCGGTCGATCCACTTCGGGTTGCTGCGCGACGCGGTCGTTGCGACGGGCGGGTCGGAGGTGAAGAACCTTGGTGATGGGCTGATGGTGGTGTACCCGAGCCTGGTCGGGGCGCTCGACGGTGCGGTGGCGATGCAGCAGAACGTCGAGTTCCACAACCGCAAGGCGGCCGAGCCACTGGGTGTGCGCATCGGATTATCCAGCGGTGACGCGACCGAGGACGACGGCGACTACTTCGGCGAACCGGTGGTGGAGGCGGCCCGTCTGTGTGCGAAGGCCGCCGGCGGGCAGATCGTGACCACCGAGATGGCGCGCCTGCTCGCCCGGCGCACCAACCACCGCTTCACCGCGCTCGGGGCTGTCGCGCTGAAGGGGCTGCCTGAGCCGGTAGAGGCGTTTGAGGTGTGGTGGGCGCCCGCTGAGGCGGTGGCCCAGGTTCCGCTCCCCAGCCGTCTTGTTGCCATGCCGGCGACGGGTGTCGTCGGTCGGGTGCTGGAACGCGAGCACCTGGTCGCCGCGCTGAAGGCGGCGTTCGCGGGCGAGGGCCATCGCGTCGTTCTGCTCTCCGGGGAGCCGGGCATCGGCAAGACCACGCTGGCCGCTGATGTGGCCCAGCGGGCCCACGAGGACGGGGCCACGGTGTTGTACGGGCGCTGCGACGAAGACCTGGGCGTGCCCTACCAGCCCTTCGTGGAAGCGCTCGGCGGCTGGGTGTCCGACGTGCCCGCGCCCGCGCTGCTCACCCTCGATGGGCGGCACCTGAGCGAGCTGTCTCGGCTCCTGCCCCAGGTCCGCAACCGCATCCCCGAGCTGGACGAGCCACCCTCGACC
Source organism: Acidimicrobiales bacterium (assembly GCA_046596815.1). GTDB lineage: Bacteria > Actinomycetota > Acidimicrobiia > Acidimicrobiales > CADCTF01 > DATLED01. The sequence goes on from JBKJLU010000267.1 coordinate 3,793, forward strand.
GACTCCGACGCCGAGCGCTACCTGCTGTTTGGGGCCATCACCGCGGTGCTGGCCGGCATGGCGGCGACGGCACCGGTGGTGCTCGTGCTCGACGATCTCCACTGGGCGGACAAGCCCACGGTGCTCCTGGTCCGCCACCTCGTCGCCACGCTCGGCCGGGCCGAGGTGCTGGTCGTGGGGGCCTACCGTGACAGCGACCTCACTGCGGTGCACCCCTTGACCGAGGGACTGGCTGCATTGCGTCGCGCGCCCGAGGTGGAACGGATCGCGGTCGACGGCCTCGACGACAACGGTGTGGTGGCGTTGGTCGAGGCCCTGGCTGGTCACGA
>JBKJLU010000017.1:0-4897 GCA_046596815.1 Acidimicrobiales bacterium
CCGCTCGAGGGTCTGAAGGTCCTCGAACTCGCCGCCGGCATCGCGGGACCGTACGCGGGGCGACTCCTGGCGATGCTCGGTGCCGACGTCGTGAAAGTCGACCGGGGCGATGCCGACCCCGCATGGGCGATGGGCATCGACGATCGACCGGTCGCAGCCCCGGGCCCGCTCTTCGTTCACGTCAACGCCGGAAAGCAGATCGTCCCCGAGCTCGGGGCGTTGGCGGCGTGGGCCGACGTCGTGATCGACGATCGGGTCGCCGGGCAACGCGCCGGCACCGATCTCGACCCCGACCTCCTCGTCGGGCGAGGCAAGGTCGTGGTCTCGGTCACCGCCTGGGGCTACCGATCGGAGGAGCCCGGCGAGCCATCGGACGAACTGCTCGTCCAGGCCGCCTCCGGGATCCTCTCGGCCACCCTCGACGACGGCCGTCCCTACCGATTCCCCGGGTGGCAGTCGCAATACCTCGCCGGCGGGTACGCAGTCGCAGGCGCGTTGACGGCCCTCGCCACCCCCGGCGGTCACCACCTCGAAGTGACCTGGATGGGCTCGATCGTCACCGGCGTCGAAGCCGGACTGTGCGCGTACCTCAACGCCGCCGACCAGCCGCCTCGTCCGCCATCGGTCGGCCGCGACCGCCAAGCCGGGTTCCAGGTCGGGGCCTTCCCTGCGGGAGTCTTTCGTTGCGCCGACGGGCACGTCATCCCCGGCACGGTCCGTCCGATCGACTGGGACCTGCAATGCGGGGTGTACGGGCGCACCGACCTGCTCGCCGACGAGCGCTTCGATGCCCGGCAGCGATTCACCCATCGCCACGAACTGCGGGCTGAGCTCCAACCTTGGTACGACGCCCACGGAAAGTACGAGATCTTCGAGAAGGCCCTCGATGCGGGCTGGGCGTGCGGCATGGTCATGACGGCCGGCGATGCCCTGCGCGACCGCCACATCGCCACGCGCGGTTTCGTCGGCGAGGTCGCCGTCGGCGAGACGCGGGCCACGGCGCCGGTGCAACCCTGGCGAACAACCGAGGCAGCGACCGAGACCGCGACCGACGGGTCTGGTAGTGGGCGAGCCACCGGCCCACCAGCTCCACCACCGATCGCCGACCTGAAGGTCATCGAACTGACGTGGGCGTGGGCGGGACCATTCGTCGGCCGCTACCTCGGTGCCTATGGCGCAGATGTCATCCGGGTCGAAGCGGGCCGTTACCCCGACGGTTGGCGGACGCGCCTCAAATGGAAGCAGACGGGAACCCCGATCCCCGACGGAGCCGACGCCGAGGACTACACGTGGGACGCCGCCGCTCTCCACAACAGTCTCAACCGCAACAAGCGCAGCGTGTCGCTCGACCTCACGGATCCCGACGGCAGGGCGGTGTTCGTCGAATTGTTGGCCGAGGCCGACCTGCTCGTGCTGAACATGTCCTACCGGATGCTCGTGGATCGCGGCATCGACGACAAGGTCGCCGCTGCGGTCGAGCGCGGTCTCGTCGTGTTGAACATGCCGGCGCTGGGGGCCACCGGTCCGTATCGTGACATGCCGGGCTACGGCATTCTGATAGAGGGGATGGGCGGGTTTGCAGCCCGGTATGGAAGGCGCGACGAGCAGGCGCGTTCGACCAACACCTACTACCCCGACCTCGTTGCCGGCCTGCACGGGACAGTGGCCGCGCTGAGCGCCTTGGCCGCAACGCGCGCAACCGGTCGAGGCCGCATCATCGACCTCTCCCAACAGGAGGTGATGTGGCTGCAGTTCGGCGAGGCGATGGTGCTGCAGTCGACCGAGGAACGTGAGCCCGATCGGCTGGGCGACGCCGAACCCGGCCTGGCCCCGTCCGGGTACTACCCCACGGCCGACCAGCGGTGGGTGGCGCTCCTCGTTCACGACGACGCCGGATACCGGGCGCTGGTGCGGGCGTCGTCGCCCTACCTCGACGGTCTGTCCGACCTGTCGGCCGAACATCGGTGCGATCGGCGCAACGACATCGATCGCGCCCTCGGGGCGTGGACCGCAACCCTCTCGGCCCTCGACCTCGAGACCGCGTGTCGATCGGATGGCATCTCGACGCAACGCGGCCTGACCTACGCCGATGTCTACACCGACGGTGCACTGGCCGACCGGGGACTGCTCGAACGCATGGTGCACCCGGTGACGGGCGACCGCCCCTATCTCGGCCTGCCCGTCGTCCTCGACGGAGTCCCCTGGTCGAACGCCCGTCCCGCCGCCTGCTTCGCCGAGCACACCGATGAGGTTCTCGCCGACTGGATCGGACTCACCGCCGAACGATCGGCCGACCTCCGGCGCCGCCAAGTCATCGGAACGACTCCCTTGTCGAGAAGACGCGAGGGACCTCTACGATCCGATTCCTGACCGACGTCTACACGCTGCCCGACCTTCCCTACGACTTCGGAGCGCTCGAGCCCCACGTCAGCGGGCACATCATGGAGTTGCACCACGGCAATCTGTGGGAGCCGCTGGCCGAAGGCCGAGTTCTTCGAGGCCATCTGGAACGTGGTCAATTGGGCGGATGTGGCGACTCGGCTTGCCGCCGCTCGCTGACGAGCAGGACCCGAAGCCGTCGTAGCCCGCGGCCGAGGCGCCGCTTGATCTTCGCTTCCGACAGGTCGAGGAGACGGGCGACCTCGGCGGCGGTGTAGCCGACGAAGTACGTCAGCCAGATAGCAGTGTGTTCGGCCGACGACAGTTGCGACAGCAGCGGCCAGGCGCGATCCGACCTGATGGAGGCGTATTCGCGGCGCTCGGACGAACCGATGCGGCGTAGGTCGTCGACGGCCATCCGGTGGGCCCGCATCAACAATGCGGTGCGGACGGACTCGTGGCTGATGCTGAAGTCCTCGGGTCCGCGCCAGAGATCGAGGAAGACCTGATGCACGAGTTCGTCGGCGCACGACACACCGCAGATGCGCTCGGCGACTTCGAGCACTGCGGCTCCGTGGCGTCCGTAGATCTCCGCCAGAGCGTCGTGTCGGCGCCGAGCAACGGCAATGACCAGGGCCCCGTCGCTGACGTCGGACTCCTGGGCGGTCACGTCAGACCTCGGACGTCAGACATCATGATGCAGCCAGGAGAGAAACGACAGCTGAGAAATCGGCACGAGAGCCGCTCCCGATCTCAGTGCTCTTGCAGCACTGCATCAACCCTCGCGGTAGAAGGCCCTTCATACATACCACCGAGGGGTTCTTTTCACACGCCTCGGTGAGTGAGCGCTCACTCAGCTAATCTCCTCGGGTGGCTTCATCGACCCGCGCCGTGGCCCTTCCTCCAGACGAGCGGCGCTCGGCCATCGTGTGCGCCACCCTGCCGCTGCTGCTCGAGCGGGGCCCCAACGTCACGACCCGCCAGATCGCCGAGGCTGCGGGAATCGCCGAGGGCACGATCTTTCGGGTCTTCAAGGACAAGGACGCGGTCATCCAGGCGGCCGTCGACGCCGCCTTCGACACGGCCTCGATCGAACGGGCTCTGGCGGCCATCGACCGAGCCACCCCGTTCGACTGCCAACTCGTCGAAGCGGTCGAGATCATGCAGCGGCGGATGCGCGACATCTGGAGGCTGGTTTCGACCATCGGCGAGACAGCGGCCCTGCGGGGGCGCGAACACAAACCTCCGCCCGACCTCCTCGCCCTGGCCGACCTCTTCGAACCTGAGGCCCGTCACCTCCGTTCCGACGTCGCCACCGCGGCCCGCCAGCTCCGAGCATTGACCCTGGCCGTGAGCCACCCTGCGCTCTACGGCGACGAGCCCATGCCCCCGACCGAGATCGTCGCGCTCCTCCTCGACGGCATCCGCCGACCCTCCCGCACCGACCCCCGAGCCCCCAAGAGGCCAACATGCTGATCCGACTTCTTCGCACCCGCCTGCGCAAGTACCGCGGCGTGCTCCTGATCGTCCTCGTGCTCCAGAGCGTGCAGGCCATCGCCTCGCTCTACCTTCCGAGTCTCAACGCCGACATCATCGACAACGGCATCGTCACCGGCGACACCGACTACATCTGGCGGACCGGCGGGATGATGCTCGTCGTCACCCTGATCCAGATCGTGTTCAACGTGGCTGCCGTCTACTACGGCTCGAGAGCCGCCATGGGCTTCGGCCGGGACGTGCGCAATGCACTGTTCCACCAGGTGACCGGCTTCTCGGCCCGAGAGGTCAACATCTTCAGTCCGCCGTCGTTGATCACCCGCATCACCAACGACGTCCAACAGGTGCAGCTACTCGTGGCGATGTCGTGCACCATGCTGCTCGCCGCGCCGATCACCATCATCGGCGGCGTGATCATGGCCTTGCGACAGGATGCCGGCTTGACGTGGCTGCTTGGCGTGAGCCTCGTGTTGTTGGCCTTCTGCCTGAGCCTCATCGTGCGGCGGATGGTTCCGACGTTCCGTCTGATGCAAGAGCGAGTCGACGGGATCAACCGCGTGCTGCGCGAGCAGATCACGGGGATGCGGGTCGTGCGTGCGTTCGTGCGGGAGCCCCAGGAAGCAGTGCGTTTCGGCGTGGTGAACGACCGGGTGACCGAGACGTCGCTCACTGCGGGTCGGCTGATGTCTTTCATGTTCCCGACGGTTTTACTCATCATCAACGCCTCGGGTGCGGCCGTCATCTGGTTCGGGGCCGACCGCGTCGCCGCCGGATCGATGACGATCGGTTCTCTCGTTGCCTTCCTCACCTACTTCACCGTGATCCTTTTCGCCGTGATGATGGCCAGCTGGGTCGCCTTCCTCGCACCACGGGCCGCAGTCTCCGCAGAACGGATCCAAGAGGTCCTCGATACGCCCTCGTCGGTGGCACCCGCCGCCGACCCGGTCCGCGAGCTGCGGACGAGCGGCACGCTCGAATTGCGGGACGTCGGGTTCGGCTATCCGGGCGCGGCCTCACCCGT
>JBKJLU010000290.1:0-3922 GCA_046596815.1 Acidimicrobiales bacterium
GTGACGCCTATTGCCGGATGTGTCGCCAGCGCCGAGCGACTCACTTCGGAGCGGCGATAAGACTCAGGTCATGAGTGCGAATAGAGACGTGCTTGCTGCCGCCAACGACCCTGCGGCGCGTCCCGTAAGGGTCCTGCCCCTCGTGGCGGACGTGCCAATGGGCGGGCCAGCTCAGATGACGCTCATCAGCATCGAGGCGTGGTCAACATTCTTCGCTCTGCGCTGGTACTTCACGACTTCCCAGCCCTCCGATGAAGTGGATCGACGGTTGCAGGCTCGGGGCGAATGGAGTGCCACTGATGATGCAGGCAACTTATACAGCGGCGGGGACTACGGAGGCGGAGGCGGTAGCTGCTTGTCCTGGATGATGACGACGTGGTTCGCACCAGCTTTGGCGACCGAGGCACAACTGCTCACGCTCTTGCTGCAATCGCCAATTGACGGTCAGCAAGTTCAAACGACGTTGGAGCTGCCCCGGTAGCCGCCCCGAATGCCGGCTCGGGGCGCGAGAGGGGCTGGTGGGATTACAAAAACGGCGGCCGGCATCGGACCGGTACCGTTTGAGGAGAACCGAGCTGGGCGCGCCGCCCGGCCTCCGCCACAGCTCCCGACGAAGGAGGAGCACTGTGGCCACAGACCTGTTGCGGTATGACCCGACTCGAGCTGATGCGGAGATTGTGACGGCGGCCGGGTTCTTAGCCGGCTACAGCGGTCGAACCCGCGAGGCGTACGGGTTGGACCTCCGCCAATACATCGGCTGGTGCCGCTCGCACGAGCTCCCGGTATTCGCAGCGAGGCGCACGGACATCGAGATGTTCGCCCGCGAGCTCGAAAACCACGGCAAGGCACGGGCGACGATCAGCCGGCGCTTGGGCACCATCGTCGGTTTCTACCGGTTCGCCGAGGAGGAGGACGTGATCGAGCGGTCCCCGGCGGAAAGGGTCCGGCGGCCCCGCCTCTACAACGACTCCCACGCCATGAGCCTCGACCGCAACGAACTCGGCGCCCTACTCATCCAGGCTGGCCTCTCCGGCGCTCGCGATCACGCGCTTCTCTCATTGTTGGCCCTCAACGGTCTCCGGGTGTCGGAGGCCATCGGTGCGCTCGTCGAAGATCTCGCCCTGGAACGGGGTCATCGGACGCTCCTCGTGCATCGCAAGGGCGGGAAGACAGCCAGGATCCCCCTCGCGCCTCGCACTGCCCGAGCGATTGATCTGGTGGTCGGGGAACGCTACGAAGGCCCCATCTTCGTGCGGGATGACGGCCGCCAGCTCGACCGGCACAGCGCAGCTCGGGTTGTTCGTCGACTGACCCGCCGGGCGGGGATCGACAAGAAGATCGGCCCGCACTCGCTGCGCCACTCCTTCATCACGGCTGCGCTTGATGCCGGCGTGGCCCTTCGAGACGTCCAAGACGCCGCCTCCCACGCCGACCCCCGCACCACCATGCGCTACGACCGAGGGCGCCAGTCGCTCGACCGGCATCCCACGTACGTCGTCGCGGCGTTTGTCGCAGGGGCCGCGCGGGTGACCTGATCGCCGGAAAGAACACGGTTCCGCCCGCCCCGAGCATCAATAGGTGCGGCTATAGGGGGAACTTTTTAGCCACCCCTAGGCAGCCGCCCCCCTTCGTCCACCCCGGACGACGGCACAAGAGGCCCTTCGTGCCAGCATGTCGTATGGGTGATGACGCGGGGTATCAACCCGAACAGATCGTGACGACATCGGAAGAGGTCCTCAGGATGCTCGGCGAACCGATGGAGTCGCAGGTGAAGAAGGTGATCGATCACATCGATGATCACTGTCGGGCCTGGATCGAGCGCAGTCCATTCGTGGTGATTTCGTCTGCCTCCGCGACGGGTGCCATTGACGTCTCGCCCAAGGGGGATCCGCCGGGATTCGTCCGGGTGCTGGACCCGAAGACCCTGGCCGTTCCCGACCGCCCAGGAAACCATCGTGGGGACACGTTCCTCAACGTGCTGGAGAATCCGCACGTCGGTCTCATGTTCGTAGTGCCGAAACGTCGAGAAGTCGTCCGCGTGTCGGGAACGGCGACGGTGGTCAAGGATGCTTCGCTGCTCGAGTCGATGTCCGTCGACGGCAAGGTGCCCTCGCTTGCACTTGTGGTGCGAGTGCGGGAAGCGATGTTCCACTGCGGCAAATCGATGATCCGATCGCACATGTGGGAGCCCGACCTCTGGGCGGCGGTCGACGGCCTTCCGACCTACGGACGTGCTCTCGTCGACCATGCTCTCCTTGACTGCTCGGTCGATGAGATGGAGAAAGCCACCCACCTCAACGAGAAGTACCGCCTGTACGACGAGTAGCAGGTGAATGGTGGGGGCGCCAGCGATCGCAGACCGTGACCGTCCCGAATAGACGCACCGACGTGCCTGCTAGGGACGGGGCAAGATTGAAAAGTGCCCGGGTTCCCGAAGTGGTTGCTGTCGGTGGTCGTTGCCACTCGGGCACGCGAGCCCGGCTGCTGCCCTGCGCTACCAGCACGCAACCGCCAAACGGGACGAGGCCATCGCCGACGGTATCGACCGCCTCCTCGAGGCCGAGGACGTCGAGCGGGGCGACGCTGTCATTTCAGCAACGTCCGCTTTGGCGACCTGCGCCGAATGAATGCCGGATGATCTGACCGTCGCGGCGAGCGCCGGCAACATCACGACGCGCCAGTACGTTGCCTCGCTCGAAGTCTCCGCAGTAGAGCACCCATGTATGCTGATTTGCATGCAGAGCACGAGTGTCCGCATCGACGCCTCGACGCACGAGGACCTCAAGCGTCTCGCGGCCGAACTCAAGACCACTGTGGGGAACACGGTGTCGCTCGCCGTCCGAGCTCTCCGCCAGGACCGCGTCGGCGCCGATTTGGCCACCCCATTGCGGGACGACGAGTCGGCGTGGCTCGATGCCGACCTCGGGTGACGTCGTCGACCTCGAACTCGGCGCCCCGGAGGGACGAGAGGCGGGGTTCCTCCATCCGGCCGTCTTGGTGACTGCTCAACGAATCCTTGATGCCGCGCCTTCAGTAGTTCATGTGGTGCCGCTCACGAGCACGATCCGCTCGTTCCACTCCGAGGTCACCGTCGAGCCTGACCAAACGAACGGCCTTCAAGTCGCGTCGGCCGCGCAATGTCAACACTTGCGCGCCGTCTCTCCGAGCCGGATCACCGGCATCCGGGGCAACGTTGGCACCGCAGTACTAACCCAGCTCCGCGAGACCATCGCCGTCATCCTGGACCTTCCCTGACCGCTGCCCAGGCGTACGAGCGACTGATCGGAACGCAAGCACTTGCAGATGACCGATTACCACATCAACGTCTTCTACAGCGCTGAGGACAGCGGCTACATCGCCGACATCCCCGACCTCGATTCATGCTCAGCGTTCGGTGACGACCCTGCGATCGCCGTGGCTGAGGTACTGGTAGCGAAGGAGGCGTGGCTCGCCGCCGCCGTCGCCGCTGGGCGAGCCATCCCGAAGCCCCGTATCGGCCCGCGCTCTACGCCCGCTGAGTGCGCTGACAGCCAGGGAGCCTGCCTGGACTTTTTAAGTGGGCGCTGAGGGACTCGAACCCCCGACCCCCTCCTTGTAAAAGAGGTGCTCTAACCAACTGAGCTAAGCGCCCGGCAGTCCCATTCTGCCGGACGATGCGACGGGTGACCTTGACCTGGGGACGGGAGCTCGCTGAACGTCGCTCCCGTCCCCGGATCGGTTGCCCGGGTCATGCCGGTCGGCGGTGCATCACGCCGACTGGGCGACCTGGGGGTTCTTGGGCGGGCGTCCCCGCTTGCGCTTGAAGGCCAGGATCTTCCCGTTGAGGAACAGCTGGCCGCCCCACACCCCCCACGGCTCACGCCGCACGAGGGCTCCGTCGAGGCAAGCCTCGACCACCGGGCAGAGCGCGCAGATCTGCTTG
>JBKJLU010000104.1:0-8638 GCA_046596815.1 Acidimicrobiales bacterium
CGGCGTCCGGCGACCTGTTCGTGGCCGAGGACGGCGGCAACATGGAGCTCGTCCTCATCGAGGCGAGTGGCGCCGTCTCGGTCTTCCTGCGCGTGCTGAACCAGTCCGGCTCCGAGATCACCGGGCCGGCCTTCTCTCCCGATGGCAGCCGCCTGTACTTCAGCTCCCAGCGCGGACCCAGCGGCAGCGGTTCCGGCGTCACCTACGAAGTGACGGGACCATTCCGAATCTCACCGTCGCCGACGACAACCACTACCACCGTGGCCACGACGACGACCACCGTGCCGACCACGATCACACTCACCGGAACCGGCCGGAAGGCGGGGAAGCGGAACTACGTCGACCTGCGGTGGAGCGGCGCCGATACGGCCAACGTCGAGATCCGTCGGAACGGCACCGTCCTGGCCACCACCACGAACGACGGTGCCTACACCGACAATCTGAACCGGGCCACCGGGACCTTTGATTACCAGGTCTCCAATCCCGGCGGAACGCCGATCTCGAATCAAGTCTCCATCAGATTCTGAACCGCGGGCCGTCGCCGAGCTGCCCGAGATCGTCAGTGCGAGGGCGAGGCAGTGACTCGTAGGTGGGCGAGAACGGCGAGGACACGGCGGTGTGTCGCCGGGTCGGCGGGAAGGCCGAGTTTGGTGAAAATCCTGCTGGTGTGGGACTCGACGGTGCGCGCCGAAATGGCGAGGCGGTCGGCGACGGTGGCATTCGAGTAGCCCTCGGCGACCAGCGCGAGCACCTCGCGCTCCTTGGCCGTGAGCTGGACCATCGGATCGGCGGGTTGCGGCGAGGCGAAGACCTTGCGTACCACTTCGGGATCGATGGCTGTCCCACCCGCGGCCACCCGTCGCAGGGCGTCGACGAGCTCCTCGGGACGCGTGATGCGCTCCTTCAACAGGTAACCGACGCCAGTGTGCCCACCCGCCAGCAGCTCGATGGCATGGCGGGTCTCGATATCCTGGGAGAGTACGAGCACGCCGAGTTCGGGGTACACCCTCTTGAGTTCGGTGGCCGCCCGCAATCCCTCGGTCGTGTGGGTGGGTGGCATCCGGACATCGGTGATGACGACGTCGGGGACGTCGCCCGCCACGGCGGAGAGCAGGCCGACGGCGTCCGAGCGCTGGGCGATCACGTCGACGCCCTGCTCGGTGAGCAATCTCGCAATGCCCTCGCGAACCAGCGGTGCGTCGTCCACGAGCACCACCCGAATGCCGGCCACCGGCCGAATTCTGCTCTTTGTCCTCCAGGGCCGCACGGATGACGTCCGAAAGGCCGACGGGGATCCTGCACTCGGCGCGATCCTCAGGATCGCCCCCATGCCCTCAGGCCTGCGCCACCGCCGTCGCCGCGATGATCTGGTCGAGCACGGACTGATCCGGCATGGGAGGCGCATCCACGGTCGGGAGCTGGCGGATCCGGGCGAAGGCCTGGTCGATGAAGGGCCCCTCGATCACCGGCGTGTGGCAACCCGCCACCGTCGTGATGTCGAGGTTCTGGACACGATCGACGTAGGTGCCGTACTTCACGGGATCGACCAGGGACAGCCACGGGCTCACGGCTCCGAGCGCGAACAACGTCAGGCCGAACTCCCAGAACTCGGCGTCGAGGTCTGCGATCCCCGCTGCGGGGTCCGGCAGCGGGGTGGCGAAGGTGTCCGCAGACCAGTAGACGCCGGTCGTCGGGTCGAAGAGTCCTCGCGTGGTGGGCGAGTCGTAGACCGGGGGGCGCAACGCCACCAGGGTGCGGTCGCCGATGTCGAGCGTCTCGCCGTCCATCACCCACCGGCACCGATCCAACGGGAAGTCGAAGCAGTTGGTATGCCGCTCCACCATCGCCCAGTTGCACACCAGCCGAGCATTCGGGCAGGCGGTCATCGCCTGCTCGAGGTTGCCAGTGTGGTCGACGTCGTCGTGCGACAGGAAGATCCAGCGGACATCCTCCGGCTCGACCAAGGAGAACACGTCCTCGAGCCACTGCTCGCGGTTGGCGATGGTGCCGGTGTCGACGATCATCGGCTCCTCGCCGAGGATCACCATCGAGTTCAGGTAGACGAACAGTGGTTGCCCAAGCGCTTCCTGCACGGAGTGGATCACGAAGGTGTCGGCGGCGACCTTCGACGGAGGCACAGAGAGCGTCGGACGGAGCGGCGCGAACGACATCGAATCATCCCCTTCCCGTCGAGCATGGGTGTCACGTCGACGTCGATGTCGACCTTCGCTCACGGCAACCGATCGCGCATCCGAGCCAGCACGGACGACGGCCGAGGAGTTCAGCGCGACTCAGCTCGGTCGAGGTGCGTCAACGCGGGCAACGTGAAGGAGAAGGTGGACCCGCCGCCGGGACGGTCTGCACACCACACCGTGCCCCCGTGCAACTCCACGCACCGCGTCACGATCGCCAGCCCGATCCCGGTACCGTGCTTCCCCGCCGGCTGGTCCGGCCCCTGGAAGAAGCGTTCGAAGACCCGGGACTTGATGTCTTCGGGGAGCCCTCGACCCTCGTCGGACACCGCCAGCACGAGCCAGTCGCCGTCGACCCGCGCGGACACCTCGATGGATGAGCCCGGCGCCGAGTACTTGGCCGCGTTGCCCACGAGGTTGTCGATGATCCGATGGACCGACTCGCGGTCGCACCGGACGGCGTGACCCGGCTCGACGAGGTTTGCGACCTGCCGGCCATGCGTCGAGTACCGGGCGATCTCGAGGCTCGTCTCGATGACGTCTCGAGCATCGATCACCTCGAGCTCGATGAAGTGTTGGTCAGCCTCGAGGCGGGAGAAGTCCAACAGCCGCCCGACCATGTGCTCCATCTCGGCTGCGTTCCGGACGAGCGCGTCGACGACGTCCGCCATCTCCGTCGCAGCGCCGCCGGCCAGCATGTTCGCGAAGCCGACGATCACCGCGACCGGGGTGCGGAGCTCATGGGAGATCGTGGCCAGGAACTCGTCCTTCAGCCGCTCGGCCGCTCTGGCCGCGGTGACGTCCTGGAAGATGCCGCGCAACGCCACCACCCGGTCAGCGCTGCGCACGGGCTCAGCCCTCCCGACGATCCAACGCTCGTCACCCGATGGACGCACGATCCGGAACGACTCCTCGAAGCTGGACTCCTCGTCCAACGCCCGCTGCATGGCCGCGGCGACGGCAGCGCGGTCGCCGATATGGACGGCATCGAGGTGCCCCGCGAGCGTCCCGTCGAAGTCCTTGGGATCGACCAGGGCGATGGCATGCAGGCCGGCCGACCACTGTACGACCCCCGACGGTGCATCCCAGGTCCAGCTCCCGATCTCGGCCAGCTGTTCGATCTCTCGCCGGCGAGTCTCGCTTTCCACCAGCGTCGCCTCATCGAAACGCTGCTCAGTGATGTCGCGAACGATCACCGAGGCTTCGACGATCGCGCCGTCGACAACGATGGGCAATGCCGTCAGCGAGACGATGAGCGCGATGCCGTCGGTGCGCTGGTGCTCGGTCTCGTGCCTCGAGATGTGCTCACCGGCCAGCGCACGGTCGAGGATCGCGCGCAGGTCGGCCTGCCGGTGCGGGGCGGCGAGCGACGCCGACGAGGTCCCCAGCACGGCCTCGGCGGTGGTGCCGTACAGCCGGGCGGCCGCCTGGTTCCAGCTGGTGATCTCGCCGGAAGGGCTGACCGAGAAGATGGCATCATCGGAGTTGGCGACCGCCGCGGCCAAGCGGGCGGACCACTGCTCGGGAGTCGGCTGCTCAGCGGGGTCGTTCAAGAAGTCCTCCAAGCGGCGGCGCTGCCCTCACCGTATCGCCGCGCGTACAGTTGCGCCGGACGTGACCACCGCACAACGACGCCGCTACGAGGTCACTTCCGGAAACTCCGCTGTCCTCATCGAGGCACGTTCCAACGTCGGCCCGATCGCCTTCGGCAGCACGAGCGTGCAGGGCTCCCTCGAAGTGAGCATGGACGGTGCCACCATCGACCTTGCCGGTGCCGCGCCCGAGGCGGCCCTCTCGATCGAGCTGCGGACCTTCAGCTCCGGCAACTCGCTCTACGATGCCGAGCTCCTCCGCCGGATCGACGCCAAGCTGCATCCGACGACGACCCTCGAACTCCGCAACGCCTCCCGGCTGGGCCAGTCCGACCGCTACCAGGTCGAAGGCGACCTCTCGTTCCACGGGCTCACCCGCCGGATCTCGGGCACGGTCGGTGTGGAGATCACCCCCCAGGGGGCACTCTCGGTCATCGGCGAGCACGTCTTCGACATCCGCGACTTCGACGTCGCCGCGCCGAGCCTCCTCATGTTGCGCATCTACCCGGACGTCCGGGTCGAGCTGCAGCTGTCGGCCTCGCCCGCTCGCTGAACTCAATCGACGCGGCGACCGACGATGGCGACGCGGATGGTCACCTCGGGGTAGACCCGCAGTGAGAGCAGTTGCGGTGGCTCCATCCCGTACTCGCGGATGTCGAAGACCCTGGCGCCCTCGAGCATGACCGTGTGCTCGTCCTGGATGAGCAGCGCCATCTGTCCTTCCTCGGCCCGCGTGACGCCCCGAAAGGTGACGTCGCCGCGCACGCGGTAGGTACCGGCGGTGGCGCTCGGCGCCCAGTCCGAGAGCTCGGCCCGCAACGTCGGATGGCGGCGGATGTCGATGCGCCGCCGGAGCTCGGCGTCGTAGAGGGCGTTCCCGGACGCCAGTGGCGCCAGCGGGATCTCGAGTTGCCCGGCGCCGATCACGGACGAGTCTCCGGCGAGGTCACCCTCGAACCAACCTTCGAGACCGGACGTCTCGGCGTGGACCGGATGCACCGTCGACCGCGCCTCGAGCGACATCAGGGATGTCGTCGTATCGAACTCGAATCGGTGCATCAGGTGTGCGTCCTCCGGCCGTCCCACCCCAGTCGGGTTCCCGACTGTCTATCCTCGTCCGAGACCACTGGAGGAGAGTCATGGGCGTGCTCTTGGCGTGGGCGTTGGGTTATGTGGTCGGAGCCCGGTCGGGCGTGCACGACTTCGACGATGTGGCGCGTGCGCTGAAGGAACTCCGCGAGTCCGACGAGGCCCGCGACCTCTGGTCGGTGGTCCGCAGCCATGCCGCTCATGCGCTCCGGTCGGCCGCCGAGATGCTGGAACAGCCCGAGCCGCCCGGTGCGCAGATGGCCACCGACCTCGTCGAACGGGTGAAGCTCATGATGCGGAGGGGTTGACATGTATCGCCAGATCCGATGGCTCACGCTCGTGACTGTCGCGTGGATGGTCACCAAATCCCTCCCGAGCCTCGCCCGCTACCTGCGCATGCGAGCGATGTGAAGCCAGCCACCGGCACCACGCATCGACGCCCTCGCCCGTGCGGGCGCTGACCTGAAGCACGTCGACGTCCGGGTGGACGTCGTGGAGGTTGGCGAGGAACCGGTCGAGGTCGAAGTCGAGGTAGGGCAAGAGGTCGATCTTGTTGACGACGACGAGGTCGACGGCTCGGAACATCACGGGGTACTTGAGCGGCTTCTCCTCTCCCTCCGTCACGGCGTAGACCATCGCCCTTGCGTGCTCGCCGACGTCGAACTCGGCGGGGCACACGAGGTTGCCGACGTTCTCGACGAGCAGCAGGTCGAGCTCGTCGAGGGGAAGTCGGCCGAGGCCCGACCGGACCATGACCGCGTCCAAGTGGCACTCACCCCCAAAACCGGCGCCGGTGTTCACGAGCGAGATCGCCGCCCCGAGCCCCTCGAGCTGGTCGGCGTCGTGGCTCGTGGCGATGTCGCCTTCGAGCACGCCGATGCGCATCGCCGGCGTCAGCTCGACCAGTGTTCGCTTGAGCAGCGCTGTCTTGCCCGCCCCGGGGGACGACATGAGATTCAGCACCCACACGCCGCGGTCGTCGAAGGCGGCGCGGTTCTCGCCGGCGACCCGGTCGTTCTCGGCGAGCAGCGACTCGAGCACCGCGATCCGCGCCGTACCGGTCTCGGTGTAGCCACCGAGGTCCTGGCCGACGTGGTGGTGGGCGCGTCCCATCAGCCGACCTCCTCAGCCACGTCGATCGTCGCCAGCTGGAACTCCTCACCACTCACCAGGTCGACGTCGTGGCTCTCACAAACCGCGCACATGAGCACCGGCCACTCGAGCGTGGTGTCGAGATCACAGCCGTTGCAGTGCACGACGGCCGGCACGTGCTCGATGAAGAGCTCGCAGCCCTCGAGGTCGCAGCCCTCGGTGAGCAGCTCCCACGCGAACTGGAGCGAGTCGGGCACCACCTGCCGGAGGTGGCCGATACGAACGTCGACCCTGCGTACGGGACGGCCGTCGGCCCTCGCGCCGACCGTTCGGAAGATGGCCTCGGCGATCGACAGCTCGTGCACGTCTAGACCGACGCCCGGCGAGCACCCGCCGGGTCGCGAGACTCGTCGACGAACCTCACGGGGCCGTGCCCCGGAACATCTCCATCTCGTCCTCGAGGCCTGAGCCCATGAGCATCAGGGATGCCAGGGCCCGCGCGGCCTCGTCCTCGTCGATCTTCGACATGGCGAAGCCGACGTGGATGAGCACCCAGTCCCCCGGCTCGAGGACCTCGTCCTCGAGCAACCCGACGTTGATCATGCGGCGCACGCCGGCGATGTCCACCTTGGCGAGCTGGTCGTTCTCGGCCGAGAGCTCGACGAGTTGGCCGGGTATTCCGAGGCACATCACATCCCCCTGAGGACTACGACTCTGTGGAACATGGCACGTTCCTGTCTGCCAGCAGCTGTTCGACCAACCGCACCGCTGGGTCGACGGCCGCGGCGACCGCCGGCGAAAGTCCAATGCCCTCACCGAGATCGGCCGGCTGGCAACCCACCACCAGAACCCGCCCGATCTCGCCGCCCATCTCCGCGACCATGGCGAGCAGCGAGCGCGGGTCGAGCTGGTGGGCGTCGAGCGACGCCGCCGGGGTCTCGTCGTCCTGCGGCTCGAGGACGAACAAGGTGCCCGGGGGCTCGCCGGGCCGCGCCATCGCGTCGACCAGCACGAGCAGGTCGTAGCCCTCCAGGAGCTCGAGGGCCAGGTGGATCCCGCGGATCCCGTAGTCCTCGACCCGCACGTCCGGCGGCAGCTCGCAGCTCACCAGCCGTTGCGCGACTTCCACGCCGAACCCGTCGTCGGCGTTGAAGATGTTGCCGATCCCGGCGACCAGGGTTTTCACGGCAGCGGTTCGATTTCGTCCGGATGGAAGTACAGGAACCGCCCCTGGTCGTGGCGGAGCGCGGCAAGGCCGTCGTCGACGGTGACCGCAACGTGCTGGTCGCCGTCGACGTCGAAGAACACGCCCTCGACGATCGCCTCCATCCCGGCGAGGAACAGGTCCTGGGCATCGGTGCGCCGCCCCGCTCCGCCTGGCCGCAACCGGACCTTGGCGCCCTTGGCCACTTCCACCCCGGCGATGGTGATGACGTCGGTCCACGGGTCGACAGCGGCGTCGGCGCCTGGCTCCCACCAGGCCTCGCCGACCGGCCGCATCTCGCCGTGGAGGCGCTCGAACATTCCGGAGGAGAAACCCTCGATGCGGTCGACGATCGCCGCCGCTCGCGGGTCGGTGCTGCGGGCCAGCCGTTTCTCGTCATCGGTGAGGGTGAGGATGCGCAGCGCCAGGATCTCGTCGATCTCCGTGGCGTCGCACATGTCGCCGGGACTCTCGGCGGCCACCTCCGGGAAGTCGTAGAGGATGATCGGCGACGAGAGCGCCACGGTCGGTCGGTCGCGGGTACCGATGAGCACGGGGAACGTGCCGATGTTGGCGCAACCGTCCACGGCGACGCGCGCAAACTCCGGGGGCTCGAGCAGCGAGATGAACGTGGAGCCGTCGGTATGGAGCAGCGTGTGGACCGCGACCAACGACCGGCGCATCACCTCGCCGCGCGGTCGATCGGTTCCACACCAATCGGTCACGTTCTCAACGGTGACGCGGAGCTTCGTGATCGGAACGGGCCCGGGGCCGTGCTCGCTCTCGAGCCGAACGACACCGTCAACGGCGAACCGCTCGCGGACGATCCGCCCGGCGCCGAGGTCCTCGACGAGTCGAGCCGGCTCGTGGTGGAACGCGACCTCGTGCGGGTCAGGCTGGTCGAGGTCGAAACCAGCGACGTCGACGACGTGCTCGATGGCTTCGTCCCAGCTCGCCCAGAGCTCACCGCCTGCGTCCAGCTCGGCCACCGGTTCGAAGCCGCCGCTCACCGCCGCCTCGACCGTGCGGGTCTGCACCTGGAGGTAGCGAATCTTGACGTCGACCGCCGAGCCGCGCCGGCGCTCGACGAGACATTCGGTCTGCATCGTCCAACGCTCGAACCCGTCGGCCTCACTGTGCCGCCGCGGCGTCAGCACGCCGAACTGCCACCGCACCTGGTTCTTGGCCGCCGACGCCCGGTAGGGGTACAGCACGTAGCCCTCCCAGAGCACGGCGTCGGCCACGCGTTGGGCGGCCTCGAAGACCGAGCCCTCGGTCACGAGCCCGCACCCTGCAGCAGTCGCTCGAAGGCTTCGTCCCACGATGCCAGCGCGAGGTCGGCTTTGTAGCGCATCAGGGCATCGATGGTCTCCCGACGGATCCGGATCCAGCCGCTGCCGGGGAAGAAGCCATCCATCGTCGCCCGCCAGACCGAGACCGGGAGGCGACGCACCGCCTCCCGGTCTCGG
>JBKJLU010000269.1:0-2817 GCA_046596815.1 Acidimicrobiales bacterium
CCGAGACCGGAGCGATTCTCATCGCGCCACTGCCGGGGGTGACGACGACCAAGCCGGGGTCGGCCACCCATCCGCTTCCCGGCATCGGGGCCGAATTGGTCGACGAGTCCGGTCAACGGGTCGATGTCGGCGGTGGCTACCTCACCCTGACCGAACCTTGGCCGGCGATGCTGCGCGGCATCTACGGCGACCCTGATCGCTACCGCGAGACGTACTGGAGCAAGTTCGGCGATCGGTACTTCGCCGGCGACGGCGCCAAGCTCGACGACGACGGGTACCTCTGGTTGCTGGGCCGGGTCGACGACGTGATGAACGTCTCGGGACACCGTGTCTCGACCACCGAGGTGGAGTCCGCGCTGGTCGACCACCCCACCGTGGCCGAAGCTGCGGTCGTCGGCGCCAAAGACGACACCACGGGCCAGGCGATCATCGCCTACGTCACCCTCAAGGGCGGCAACGAGGCGAGCGAGGAACACGGGCAGATGCTGCGGAAGCACGTCGCCACCAAGATCGGCGCCATCGCGAGGCCGAAGACCATCGTGTTCACCGACGACCTTCCCAAGACCCGCAGCGGCAAGATCATGCGCCGGCTCCTTCGAGATGTCGCCGAAGGTCGTGCACTCGGCGACACGACGACCCTGGCCGATGCGTCGGTGGTGGAAGAGATCAAGCGGCGCGCGGCCGAGAGTCCGTCGGAGGAATGAACATTCGGCGCGGCTACGTCCCCGACAATTGGCGTTGGCGCAACGGCCCGATCGAACCGGGCGCCGCCGTGGTGTTCGACATCGACGGGGTGCTTTCGGATGCGGCCGGTCGTCAGCACTACCTCGAAGGCGGCGGCGGTCGTCGAAAGGACTGGGACAGTTTCTTCGAAGCCTGCGGCGACGATCCCCTCATCGAGGAGGTGGGTCGGATGCTCGAGCTCTTGGCGCCCGAGCTGCAGATCCTGCTGCTCACCGGGCGACCGATCTGGGTGCAGCCCCAGACGGCGGCGTGGCTCGACCGCTACGAGCTGCGCTGGGACTGCCTCGTCATGCGCGACTACGGCGACTACATGGCGGCCAAGGAGTTCAAGCGGGCCACCATCGCCGATTTCCGCGGCTACGGCTTCGACCTGCGCCTCGCCTTCGAGGACGATCCCCGTAATCGCGACATGTTCCGGGCCGAAGGCATTCCCTGCGTCTACATTCACAGCGGATACTTCGACTCCTAACCACTTCGTTCGCAGTCCGACCGATACGCTCCCGCAAAACGAGAGGGCGGGCGGACATGGCGCGGCGGATCTGGTGGCTGGCAGTACTGGCACTCGTGTCGACGGCGTGCGGAGGCGGCAGCGAGACGTCTTCCGGAACCGAGAGCGGAGGCGAGGAGCGCAAGGTGCTCATCGACTACCGCCACGACGAGTTCGCGTCGGCTTTCCTCCGCTATTACCCGGAGAAGGTGAAGGTCCGCCCGGGCGACACGGTCACGTTCGAACAGGCCTGGACCGGTGAGCCCCACAGCGTGACCATGGGCAAGGTCGTCGACAATCTCTTCAAGTTCAACGAACTCCTCCAGAAGTTCGATTCCGAAGAAGCAGCCCGGGCCGGTGGCGTCACGGACGAGATCATCGCCGAGGTCAATGAAACCTTCACCAAGGTGCCCGGGATGCTGATCCAGGAAGCCGACTACACCGTCTATCAGCCCGGGGCGCAACCGTGTTTCGTGCCGGACATCGCGTCCGTACCTGCGTTCAGCACCCCTGACGAAGAACAGATCCTGGATGCGGTCTGCCCAACGGAGGGTGAGCCACAGCCGGCGTTCAACGGCCGCCAAGGGCTGTACAACAGCGGCTTCATCGCACCGGAGGGTGAGCGGGCCAACACCTTCGAGGTGCCGATCGCATCAGACGCTGAGCCCGGCACCTACAAGTACTTCTGCAACTACCACTGGATCGCGATGAGCGGAAGCGTCGAGGTGGTGGCGAAGGGCGAGGCCATTCCATCGCAGCAAGAGGTCAGCCGACAGGGCCGTCGCGAGATCGAAGAGGACGCCAAGAGCGCTCTGCGCAAGGTCGACGAGGTCAAGGAGGCCAAGGGAGGAAAGGTCGGCGACCTCGAACTGCCTCTGGCCGGACGCGATGCCGACGACGAGTTCACCGTCATCGTCAACGAGTTCCTTCCCCGCACCGTCAAGGCGAAGGTCGGTCAGAAGGTGAAGTGGACTTTCGACGGCATCACCCACACCGTGAGCTTCAACGTCCCCAAGTACTTCCCCGTCCTCACCATCGAGAAGGACGGTGAGGTGGTGTGGAACCCGAGGTCGTTCCAGCCGGTTGGTTGGGACGTGCCGCCGAAGCCCAAAGCACCAGAGGGTCCCGACGGACCACCCGGAGAGCGGCCGGAACCGGAGAAGCGAAACGTCGACGTCGGTGAGTTCGACGGAAGCGGAGGGTTCCGCTCTTCCGGTGCACTCGAGGCGGGCGAGACCTTCACCGTGACGTTCACCAAGCCCGGCACGTATCCGTTTGCGTGCGTGCTCCACCCCCAGATGGTGGGCACGCTCGAGGTGAAGGCATGAAGACCATGACTCGGCGGCGGTGGCTCACCTTGGCGACCGCCGCGGTGTTCCTCACGGCAGCTTGTGGCGGTGGTGAAGAATCCTCCAACCCCGATGGCGGCGAGGGTGAGGAGCGAAAAATCCTCGTCGACTACCGCCACGACGAGTTCACCTCGGCGTTCCTGCGCTATTACCCGGAGCAGGTGAAGGTGCGTCCGGGGGACACCGTGCGCTTCGAGCAGACCTGGACGGGCGAACCCCACAGCGTGACCATGGGCC
>JBKJLU010000039.1:0-4158 GCA_046596815.1 Acidimicrobiales bacterium
GCGAGTTTGCGCGACCGTGAGAAGGAACTGCTCGAGCAGCGCGCCCTCAAAGA
Organism: Acidimicrobiales bacterium; assembly: GCA_046596815.1. Lineage (GTDB taxonomy): Bacteria > Actinomycetota > Acidimicrobiia > Acidimicrobiales > CADCTF01 > DATLED01. The sequence continues at coordinate 54 of JBKJLU010000039.1, forward strand.
GACCGAGTGGAAGGCCGAGGGCGTGGACCTCTTCAACGAGGTCAACGAGGAGTCCATCGCCGAAGTGCTCGCGATGTGGACCGGCATCCCGGTCTACAAGCTGACCGAGGAGGAGACGGCCAAGCTCCTGCGCATGGAGGACGAACTCCACAAGCGGGTCATCGGTCAGCACGACGCCGTCAAGGCCGTCGCCCAGGCCGTCCGCCGCACCCGCGCCGGCCTCAAGGACCCGAAGCGTCCCGGTGGTTCGTTCATCTTCCTCGGCCCCTCGGGCGTGGGGAAGACCGAACTGGCCAAGACGCTGGCCGAGTTCCTGTTCTCGGACGAGAACTCGATGATCACCCTCGACATGAGCGAGTACATGGAGAAGCACACCGTGTCTCGCCTCGTCGGCTCGCCCCCCGGCTACGTCGGGTACGAGGAAGGTGGCCAGCTCACCGAGGCCGTCCGGCGCAAGCCGTTCTCGATCGTGCTCTTCGACGAGATCGAAAAGGCCCACCCCGACGTGTTCAACACGCTGCTGCAGATCCTGGAAGACGGTCGCCTGACCGACAGCCAGGGCCGCTCGGTCGACTTCAAGAACACGGTGCTGGTGATGACGTCAAACCTCGGTACCGCCGGGCTGCGCAAGGCATCGGTCGGGTTCGCCAGGTCCGACGCCGACGTCAGCTATGAGCGGATGAAGGAAAAGGTCAACGAGGCGCTGAAGGGTCACTTCCGTCCCGAGTTCCTGAACCGGATCGACGAGGTCGTGGTCTTCCATGAACTCACCCGTGACGAGATCACGCTCATCGTCGACATCCAGATCAAGCGGGTGCGCGAGCAGCTGCAGGCCCAGGGCTACGGCCTCGAGCTCACGCAGGACTCCAAGTACTTCCTGTCCGATCAGGGCTATGACCCCGAGTACGGCGCTCGCCCGCTGCGTCGGGCCATCCAGCGTCTCATCGAGGATCCGCTCTCCGAGAAGATCCTCTACAAGGAGTTCACCGTCGGCGACACGATCATCGTCGACGTCGAGGATGACGCCGACGGCAAGCGGGGCATCGTCTTCCGCACCGTGTCGGCCGTCGTCGAGCCTCCTCCCATGGAAGAGCTCGCCGGCACCGGCCCCGCCGACTGACCGTCTCTTCGGATTGAACGTTGCCCGGAGCCCCGCCCGAAACGGCGGGGCTCCGCCGCGTCCCAAGGTGAGTGACGGTGACACCCGTGACCCCGATGCGTCATTCACCCTCAGGGGCTTGCAGTGAGCGCTGTTTGCCCCATTACGTTCGGATCGTGACCAATTCCGCGGCTGTTCGGTATCGACTCGCGATTGCGACCGTGATCACGCTCGTCGGCACCGTGCTGTTCGCCGTCGCGCCGTCGGCGGCCGACGAGGTGCACCGACCCCTCCAGGCCACGACCCCGGTCACCTCAGCTCCGGTCGACGTCCCCTTCGGGGTCGAGTACTTCGGGCTCGCTGCCCAGATCGACGAAGCGGTTCCGCCACTCGACGAAGAGGCGCCCGCCCCTTTCGGTCAGGTGCGGTTCCGAACGGCGGGGGCGTGGGGTGCCTGGCAGCCACTCGGCGAGGACGGCGCCCAGGAAACCGGGCAGTTCAGCACCGCCCTCATCAGTGTCGACGGCGCCGACGGATACCAGGTGCGGGGCTTGCCGGCGGCGTTCGCGGCGGCGAGGGCGACAGCCATGAACCTCACGGACGGACCGGTCATCGGCCGGCGCCGCACGCCCGGCAACCCGGCGGAGGCCGCCCCGATGTGCGCTTCGCGGGCCGACTGGAACGCTGACGAATCCATCACCGCATGGACCAAGGGCACCGACAAGCCGGTCTTCTCCCCCGATCAGGTCCTCACCGTTCACCACACCGCTGGATCGAACGACCCCACCCAGAACTATGCCAACACCGTTTTGGCCATCGAGCGCTACCACGTGCTCACCAACGGCTGGAGCGACCTCGGCTACCAGTACCTCATCGACCCCAACGGCGTTGTCTATGAAGGTCGTTTCGCCGGCCAGACGAGCAGGTCGTGCATCTCCGGGGGTGGCGACGGGTCGGACTTCGCCCATCAGCCGTCCGACGATGGCGTCGTCACCGGCTCTCATGTCGGGAGCAACAACACCGGCAACCTCGGGGTCGCACTCCTCGGCTGCTTCGACGCCGAGAACACGGCGTGCTCGGGAAACACCACGCCCACCGCGGCCGCCACCGCTGCGCTCGAGGGCCTGTTGACCAAGCTGTCGATCCGTCACGGCCTGAACCCCACCGCCACGACGACGTACACAAACGCCAACGGGTCCAAGGTCATGCCCACCATCAGCGGGCATCGTGACTGGGCGGCCACGGCGTGCCCCGGCGGCGCCCTCTACGCCCAGCTCCCGACGCTCCGCACAAAGGTGGCCGACGGGCTGCGGCCGACCAGTGCCCAGGCTTCGTCCACGGCCGACGGCACCGGCGCCCGCCTCACCTGGTCGCCCGGCTCGGCCTGGCCCACCGCCCCCCGGGCCACCCGCTACCAGGTCACACGCCAGGGCGGACCCACGGTCACGACGTCGGCGCTCTCGTTCGACGACACCGGACTGACGCCGGGCACGACCTATACCTACGGTTTGGCGGCGATCGCCTCGAACGGATCCACGTCGTCGCCGACCACGACGGTCAGCATGACCACCGTCGGCACGGCTCCGACGCCGCCTCCGGCCGGTCCCGACTTCACGATCACCATCGATCCGTCATCGGGCACCCTTGCTGCCGGTTCCTCATCGTCCCCGTCCCCGTCCATCGTGACGGCCGCCACCGGGGGCGCATCGACGGTGACCTTCTCGGTCGCCGTCTCGCCGGCGGCCAAGGGCGTCACGGGGAGTGCGGCGACGGTGGCAGCGGGAACGCCGACGCCGCTGCAACTCTCGGCGTCATCTGCGGCGGTCGGGAACTACACCGTCACGGTGACCGGGTCGAACGGTTCGTCGACCCACTCGGCGACGTACGCCCTCGCTGTCACCAATGCGAGCCCGACGGCGACCATCACGTCGGCGACCTGCTCGGGTGCCAGCTGTTCGTTCAGTGGAACGGCCAGCGATCTCGAGGGCACCACGCCTGGCTTGGACTGGTCGATGCCGAGCGGATCTCCGGCGAGCGCCGGCAATGTCTCTGCCATCTCGACGAAGTACGCCTCCCCAGGCACGTACGCCGTCACGTTGAAGGCGACCGACGGTGCGGGACTGACGGGGTCGAAGACCGCCTCCGTCAGCTGCGTCTGGACGAGCAAGGGCAAGACCAGGACCCTCACGTGCAAGACCCCTGCCTGATCCTCGGTTTGACGGCGTACAGATTCGGGGACGGGAGTCGGTATGTCTGAATACCGCGAAGAGCGCGTTGTCACCGAGTCGAGCGATCCCGTCGTGGCCGGCGGTCCGCCCCGGCGGGGCAACCCCACGCCGATCATCGTCGGCATCCTCATCGCCCTCTTGCTGTTGTTCCTGATCTTCTTCGGACTGAACCAGTCGAACGGCAACGACGGTGATGGCGACGACGGCGTGCGGATCACCGTGCCCGAGGAGCTCGACCAGAACGACGACAACGACGGCGGCTCGGGCTCGTCGGGTGGCTCGGGTGGGTCGGGCACCGAGACGAGCACCAAGTCCGAGACCCCCACCACCAAGCCGTAGCCTGGCGATGACCACAGAGGAGTAGTCCGCCGGGACCATTTGTAGGTTGGGCCTATCCCCGAGGCATTTGTCCCGGTACGGTCATATTCGTGACCCGTGTTTCATCGTCTCGCCCTTCACGCTCCGGACGCCGCGTAACGGCTCTTTTGGTGGCGGTCTCCACCGCCGGAATGTGGCTTGGGACGGGAGTTCCGGTCGAGGCCGCGCCTGCCCAGGCTGCGGGAGCGGAGCACGCGGCCGTCCCCGGTGAGTTGCTCGTCGGCTATCGCCTTGGTGCGACGTCCGAGCAGCGGGCCAATGCCCGCTCGCGTGCGTCCGCCCAGTTCCAGGAGCGGGTCGTCCCCGCCGAGGGCCTCCGCACCGAGGTCGAACTCGTCCGTCTGCCCGCCGGCGCCGACCGCTCGGATGCCATCCGGCGCCTCCAGGAAGACCCTGCGGT
>JBKJLU010000090.1:0-20816 GCA_046596815.1 Acidimicrobiales bacterium
ATGAACCGGATCCGCATCCTCACTGGCGATCGGGTGCAAGTCGAGATCACCCCGTACGACCTCACCCGAGGTCGGATCACCTATCGGTACAAGTAACCGAGAGTCGAAAGTCAGCCCACCGTGAAAGTTCGCCCCAGCGTCAAGCCCATGTGCGAGAAGTGCAAGGTCATCCGTCGGCACGGTCGTGTGATGGTCATTTGCACCGCCAGCGCCCGCCACAAGCAGCGCCAAGGTTAAGGAGTTTCGTGGCCCGTATCGCAGGCGTCGATGTCCCCCGTGAGAAGCGGTTGGAGATCTCGCTCACTTATATCTTCGGCATCGGGCGCACGACCGCCCAGACCGTGTGCGCAGCGGTCGACATCGACCGCAACACCCGCGTCCGCGACCTGACCGACGAGGAGGTGACCCGCCTCCGCAACTGGATCGACGCCAACGTCAAGGTCGAGGGCGACCTCCGACGTGACGTCCAACAGGACATCCGCAGGAAGATGGAGATCGGGTCCTACCAGGGCATCCGGCATCGCCGTGGCCTTCCGGTCCGCGGCCAGCGCACCCACACCAACGCCCGCACCCGCAAGGGCCCCAAGAAGACCGTCGCCGGTAAGAAGAAGGTTCGCAAGTAATGGCAAAACCCAAGCCGGGCGGTCGTCGCCCCCGTCGCCGCGAAAAGAAGAACGTCCCGTACGGCGTGGCCCACATCAAGTCGTCGTTCAACAACACGATCGTCTGCATCACCGATCTCCAGGGCAACGTCATCTCCTGGGCCTCGGCTGGCAACGTCGGGTTCAAGGGCTCACGCAAATCGACTCCGTTCGCGGCCCAGCTGGCGGCCGAGAAGGCGGCCCGTTCCGCCATGGAGCAGGGCGTCCGCAAGGTCGACGTGCTCGACAAAGGCCCCGGATCCGGTCGCGAGACGGCCATCCGCTCCCTCACCCAGGCCGGCATCGAAGTCGCCGGCAACAAAGACGTCACCCCCATCCCGCACAACGGCTGCCGCCCCAAGAAGCGGCGCCGGGTCTGAGTAGGTAGAAGAACATGGCTCGATACACCGGTCCCGTCTGCCGCCTCTGTCGGCGCGAGAAGATGAAGTTGTTCCTCAAGGGTCCCAAGTGCGACTCGATGAAGTGCCCGATCGAGCGCCGCCCCTACCCGCCCGGAGAGCACGGACGCGACCGTCCGCGTGAGTCCGAGTACCAGATCCAGCTGCGCGAGAAGCAGAAGGCCCGCCGCATCTACGGCCTGCTCGAAAAGCAGTTCCGCAACCTCTACGAGGAGGCGAACCGCAACAGCGGCATCACCGGAGAGAACCTGCTGCGCATGCTCGAGCAGCGCCTCGACAACGTCGCCTATCGCGCAGGTTGGGGCACGAGCCGCAGTCAGGCCCGCCAGCTCGTCCGCCACGGTCACGTGACCGTGAACGGCAAGCGGGTCACGTACCCGAGCTACCGGCTCCGCAAGGGTGACGTCGTCGCCCTCAAGGAGAAGTCGCGCAATCTCATCGTGGTCCGTCACAACATCGACACCATCGACCGTCTCGTGCCGCCGTGGCTCGAAATCGACGGCGAAAAGGTGTCGGTCACCGTGCGCGACCTTCCGCTCCGCGAGCACATCGACGTGCCCGTCCGCGAGCAGCTCATCGTCGAGCTGTACTCGAAGTAATTCTCACTTCTCCCAGGAGCTGATCCCCCCATGCTGATCATCCAGCGCCCCACCGTCGAACCCGTCGGTGACGAAGAAGCCAATCGCCAGCGGTTCTCCGTCGGCCCGCTCGAGCCCGGCTTCGGCCACACGCTCGGCAACTCGATGCGGCGCACGCTGCTGTCGTCGATCCCGGGAGCCGCCGTGACCCAGGTTCGTTTCGACGACGCCCTGCACGAGTTCTCCACCCTCCCGGGCGTGAAGGAGGACGTGACCGACATCATCCTCAACCTCAAGGACCTCGTCCTGCGGTGCGAGTCGGATGAGCCGGTGACGCTGCGCCTCGACGCCAAAGGACCGGCCGACGTCACTGCTGCCGACATCCAGACGACGGCCGACGTGGAGATCCTCAACACCGAGCTCCCGATCGCCACCCTCAACGGCAAGGCCCGCCTGGCTGTCGACATCACCATCGAGCGGGGTCGTGGCTACGTCTCGGCCGATCGCAACAAGAAGTCGTCGACCATCGGCGTCGTGCCGGTCGACTCGATCTTCTCGCCGGTCCGCCGGTGTGCTTTCACCGTCGAGCCCACCCGGGTCGAGCAGTCGACGAACTACGACCGCCTCATCCTCGACATCGAAACCGACGGATCGATCACGCCCCGCGAGGCGCTGGCCTCGGCCGGCGACACCCTGCGCTCGCTGGTCGGACTGATCGCCGACATGTCGGACGCGCCCCAGGGCCTCGAGCTCGGCGAGGTGAGCGGCGTGTCCTCCGGCTCGCCTGACCTCGACCTGCCCATCGAGGATCTCGACCTCTCCGAGCGCCCCCGCAACTGCCTCAAGCGGGCCCAGGTCAACACCGTCGGTGAGCTGTGCGAGCGCACCGAAGACGACCTTCTCGCCATCACCAACTTCGGCCAGAAGTCGCTGGACGAGGTCATCGTGAAGCTCGACGAGCGTGGGCTGAGCCTGCGCCGCAAGGGGGAGTAGCTCGCCATGTCCGGTATCCCCGGTACCCCGAGGAAGGGTCGTCGCTTCGGCGGCGACGCCGCCCACCAGAAGGCCATGTTCGGCAACCTCGTTGCGTCGCTCATCGCGGCCGAGGCGCTCGTCACCACCGAGGCCAAGGCCAAGGCCCTGCGCCCCGTCATCGAGAAGGTCATCACCAAGGCGAAGAAGGGCGGCATCTACCGCCAGCGCGACGTCGTGGCCTTCATTCGTGACAAGGAGATGGCCCACAAGCTGTTCGAGGAGATCGGTCCCCGTTACGCCAATCGGCAGGGCGGCTACACCCGGATCCTCAAGCTCGGCCCGCGCCACGGCGACAACGCGCCGATGGCCCGCATCGAACTCATCCCGTAGCTCGCGGCATCAACGCCGCCCATGACCCTTTTCGACGACAGCCCCGACGACCTCGTCGTTCCGCCAGTGAGGTCGCGGGTGCGAATGACGATCGCCTATGCGGGCACGGGGTACAGCGGGTTTTCGGTGCAGCCCGGGGGGCTGAAGACGGTTGCCGGCGCACTGTCCGAGGCCCTCGGGAAGGTGATCAAGCACCCCGTGCGCTTCACCGTGGCCGGCCGAACGGATGCCGGGGTGCACGCCTGGGGCAACGTCGTGCATTTCGATTCGCCCCTGGAGGCCGATGCGCTGGCCGGCGACTTCGAGCGGATCCAGCGAGCGCTCAACAAGATGCTGCGACCGCGCATCGTCGTGCGCGACATCGGGTTGGCGGCCGAGGGGTTCAACGCCCGCTTCTCCGCCACCGCCCGGCGGTACCGCTACACGGTGATGAATCGTGCCGTCCCCGACCCCTTCCTGCACGCCACCACGTGGATGGTGGCGCCCCCCCTCGACCTGCGGGCCATGCAACTGGGGTGCGACCCGTTGTTGGGCCAGCACGACTTCTCGTCGTTCTGTCGCAAGCCCCTCGGCGCGACCGGCTCGAACATCCGGCGGGTCAGCGACGCCCGCTGGATCGATCTCGGCGACGGATTGTTGCGCTTCGACATCGAGGCGTCGTCGTTCTGCCAGCAGATGGTGCGGTCGATGGTGGGGACGCTCGTCGATGTCGGTCTCGGCCGCAAACGGGCCGGCGACATCTCGTGGATTCTTCGTTCGCACGATCGTGTGGGAGCCGCATCGCCGGCGCCCCCGCAGGGTCTTTGTCTCTGGGAGGTGGTCTATCCATGACCGATCCGATCGCCGACGCGCCCGTGAGTGCTCGGTCGCCCCTTTCCTTCGTCGCCGTGGTTCTGGCGGCAGCGGCGGCCACCCTGCTGCTGGGGGGCGTGCTGTTCGCCTTCGCCAACGCCGATGCGCAGGGGTTGGGTGACGCCGACCGCTTCCGGCTGCTCGGTCAAGCGGCCAACCCCTTCATCGCCTTTCTGGGTCTTGCGGCGGTTGCCCTGGTGATCCGGGTGAAGGAGACGGGAGGGTACGTCATGGTGGCGCCGAAGGCGGCCGTGGGGTTGGGCACGGCCGTGAGCGTGGCCGTGATCCTGCTGGCCGTGAACGGCATCCTCACTGACATCACCGGAGGGGCCGCCGCCCTGTTTCGGGTGAGTGCCGTCATCAGCCGCCTCGGCACCGTCGCCCTCAGCGGGTTCGCGCTCTGGATCGCCGGAGCGTCGAAGCCGTCCTGATCAGCGGAGGAGTTCGACCCGGAACCCGGCCCGCTGCAGATCGTCGACGATGTCGTGGCGATGGTCGGGATCGCGTGTCTCGAGGGTGAGCAGCACCTCGACCTCGTCGACGGCGAGCCGCAGTCCCGATCGATGATGTTCCACCTCGAGGACGTTGAGGCCCATCTTGGCCACGGCCGCAGTGAGGGCGGCCAGCGCGCCCGGCTGGTCGCCGAGGATGATGCGCAGCAGCAGGTACCTCCCGGCGGCGGACAGGCCGTGGTCGATGAGCTTCATCAACAGCAGGGGGTCGACGTTCCCGCCCGAGAGGATCGTGCAAACGGTCCCCGAGCCGGGGATCTTGCCGGCCAACAACGCGGCCAGACCGACCGCTCCGGCGGGCTCGACGACGGCCTTGGCTCGCTCGATGAGCAACAGCAGTGCCTGGCTGATCTCCTCCTCGGTCACCACCACGACCTCGTCGACATAGGCCTGCACGTGGGACAGGGTCAGGTCGGAAACCGAGCGCACGGCGATGCCGTCGGCCATGGTCGCCACCCGGTCGAGGACGACGCATCGTCCGGCAGCGAGCGCTTCCTTCATGGCGGGAGCACCGGCCGCTTCGACCCCGATCACCTTCACCCGGCGGCGGGTGTGCGCGAGTGCCGTGGCCACCCCCGAGATCAGTCCGCCGCCGCCGACCGGGACGACGACGACGTCGAGTTCGTCGGGAGCATCGTCGGCGATCTCGAGACCGACCGTGCCCTGCCCGGCGATGACGAGAGGGTCATCGAACGGAGGCACGAACAGGGCGCCGTGGGTCTCGGCATGTTCGCGTGCGGCGATGAGGCAGTCGTCGACGACGTTGCCGACGAGCACGACGGTGGCGCCATATCCCTTGGTCGCCTCGACCTTGGGCAGCGGGGCGTTGACGGGCATGAAGATCGTGGCCCGGTGGCCGGTGAGCGAGGCCGCCAGCGCAACCCCCTGGGCGTGGTTTCCCGCGGATGCGGCAACGACCTCACCGCCGGGCGCCAACTGGGAGATGAGGTTGTAAGCGCCCCGGATCTTGTAGCTGCCCGTGCGCTGGAGGTGCTCGGGCTTGAAGAGCAGCGGTCGGCCGACCAGACCCGAGAGCGACGAGCACCGGTCGAGCGGTGTCGGCCGCACCACCGTGGCGACCCGCTCGCGAGCCGCCCGGATGTCGGCCAGGTTGATCACGCCCGTAAAGCTACGTTCTGCGCAGGGTCTGCGGCCCGTTGGCGGGGGCAGCGGGGCGTCACTTACACTGGTCCGGTTCCAGCCGCGGCTCATCCCGCAATTCGAAAGAGTCTTCGTGCGCACCTTCTCCCCAAAACCCACAGACATCCAGCGCGTCTGGCATGTGGTCGATGCCGAGGGCCTGGTCCTCGGTCGTCTGGCCACCGAGGTCGCCAACATCCTGCGGGGCAAGCACAAGCCGATCTATGCGGCGCACATGGACACGGGTGACTTCGTCATCATCGTCAATGCCGAGAAGGTCGTCCTGACCTCCGACAAGGCCGAAAAGAAGCTCGTGTACACCCACTCGGGGTATCCCGGCGGCCTGCGCACCCAGAAGTACTCGGAGTACGCAGCCAAGAAGCCCGAGGAAGCGGTCCGCAAGGCCGTCCGGGGCATGATCCCGAAGAACAGCCTCGGTCGCGACATGCTCAAGAAGTTGAAGGTCTACGCGGGGCCCGCCCACCCCCATCAAGCCCAGGGTCCCCAGCCGCTCGACTTGGCCCACATCGCCAAGCGCGCGTCCTAAGAGGAGTTCGAGTGCCCAAGCCGCTCATCCAGACCACCGGCCGTCGCAAGCAGGCCGTCGCTCGCATCCGCGTTCGCAACGGCGCCGGCACGGTGACCGTGAACAAGCGACCGATCGAGGACTACTTCCCGTCGGCCAGCCATCGGATGATCGTCACCGAGCCTCTGCGGCTCACGACGACCGAAGAGCAGTACGACGTCGACGCCACGATTGATGGCGGCGGCATCGCCGGTCAGGCCGGCGCCCTTCGCCTCGGCATCGCCCGGGCCCTCGTCGAGCTCGACCCCGAGTTGCGCGACAGCCTCAAGAAGGCCGGCTTTCTCACCCGCGATGCGCGTGAGAAGGAGTCGAAGAAGTACGGGCTCAAGAAGGCCCGTAAGGCACCGCAGTACTCGAAGCGCTAGCCCTCCGCGCGCTTTCGCTGTGAGCCTGGCCTTTGGCACCGACGGTGTCCGGGGCGTTGCCAACGTCGAACTGACTCCCGAACTGATTCTGGGTCTCGGCCGTGCCGCGGCGCGGGTGCTCGGACCCGGGCCCTGGCTCGTGGGGCGCGACACCCGCGTCTCCGGGCCCTTCCTGGGAGCGGCGCTCGCTGCCGGCCTCGCCAGCGAGGGCGCGGACGTCGTCGACCTCGGCGTGCTGCCCACCCCTGCCGTGGCCGCCGCCTGCGCCGATCGCAACCTGCCGGGAGCGGTCATCTCGGCGTCGCACAATCCGTTCTCCGACAACGGGGTCAAGCTCTTTGCCCCGGGCGGACGCAAGCTGAGCGACGATGTCGAATCCCGGATCGAGGCCGAGCTCCACGGCCCGAGAGCATCAACCCGATCCATCGTCGGCGCGGCCGTGGGATCCCTCTCGAGCGACGCGACCGCCGCGACTGCCTACGCGGATCGCGTGCTGTCCGCGCTCGAGGGGCGCACCCTGGCCGGCCGAAAGATCGTGCTCGACTGCGCCAACGGAGCTGCCAGCGCCATCGCCGCCGGCGTGTTCCGTCGGGCCGGGGCCACCGTGACCGTGCTCCACGCCGAACCCGACGGCGTGAACATCAACGAGGGCTGCGGCTCGAACCATCCGGCGACGCTGCAGGCGGCGGTCCGGGAGGCGGGCGAAGGCGCCATCGGTTTGGCCTTCGACGGCGATGCCGATCGGGTGGTCGCCGTGAGCGAGAAAGGCGACCTCGTCGATGGCGACCAGATCCTGGCGCTCTCGGCCCTCGACCTCCGGGCCCGGGGCCTGCTCCACGGCGATGCCGTCGTGGTCACCGTGATGAGCAACCTCGGCTTCCGCCTCGCCATGGAGGCCGCCGATGTTCGGGTCGTCGAGACCAAGGTCGGTGACCGCTACGTCCTTGAAGCCCTGAGCGAAGGGGGCTACTCCCTCGGGGGCGAGCAGTCCGGCCACATCATCTTTCCTGCACTCGCTCGAACCGGCGACGGCATGCTGACCGGGTTGTTGTTGGCCGATCTGGTCGAGCGGTCGGGCCGGACCCTGTCGGATCTGGCGGCCTCGGCCATGGAGCGACTGCCTCAGGTTCTGGTCAACGTGCGGGTTGCGGATGCAGCGGCGGTGATGGCGGATCGGGCCGTCGCCGACGAGGTGAGGTCGGTCGAACGTGAGCTGGGCGTCAGGGGGCGGGTGTTGCTGCGACCGAGCGGGACCGAACCGCTGATCCGGGTGATGGTCGAAGCGCCGACGGCTGAACAGGCTCGCGACGCCGCCGACCGTCTGGCCGCTGTCATCGCCAGCGCCCCCGGCGCCACCTGAGCAACTTCAACGCAAGGGGGCTACGGAAGGGCAACGGAAACGGCAGCCGTAAGCTGACCGGCCATGTGCGGAATCATCGCCGTCCTGCGTCAACGGAGCACCAGGGGAGTCCCTGACGGTGCCGAGCTGGTGGCCGGCCTGGCCCGGGCGGCCGCCTCGCTGGCCGACCCCGGGACGGCCGCCGAGTTGGCGGCGGCCGTGCGGGTCGCCGCGGACGAGGTCGCCGTCGTCGATGCCCAGCTCCACGGCGTCGCCGGGGTTCGGGCGCTGATGGCGACGGACTCGCTAGCCGGCGACCTCGAGGCGCAGCTCGACATCATCCGCACCCGCGCGGCGGCGGTCGAGGCGGCCCTCGATGCCGGAGACATCGCCGTCGACGGCGACGATATCGAGCGGGTGAACGCCGCCCTGCTCGCCCTCAAGGACGGGTTGTGGGCCATCGGCCGCGACCGCCTCCGCACGGCGAGGGAGGTGTCGGCGCTCGCCCAGGACGACACCAACGAGTCGGCCCTGGCCGGCTACCTGTCGATCCAGCTGGCCCTCTCGGCCCTCGACCGACTCGAGGTCAGAGGCCGCGACTCGGCGGGACTGCACCTCCTTGTCGACGGACACGGCCTCGACCTCGGCGCCCCCGACATCACCGCCGAGCTGGCTCGGCGCGACGACCGCCTCTTCACCGACGGCAGCGTGCGGGTGGCCGACGGTCGCCTCGGCTTCGTCTACAAGGCGGCGGCCGAGATCGGCGAGCTGGGCGACAACACCTCCGCCCTTCGGGCCGCCATTGCCGACGACGCCCTCCTGCGCCGGGCGCTGGCCGGCGAGGCGGCCGAACTCACCGTGCTCGGCCACACCCGCTGGGCCAGCGTCGGCATCATCTCCGAGCCGAACGCCCACCCCCTGAACTCCGAGGAGGAGGGCCTCATCTCGTCCGGTCCCTACGTGGTCGGCGCGCTCAACGGTGACGTCGACAACTACGCCGAGCTCCGGACGTCGTGCGGGTTGCGCATCCCGTCGGAGATCACGACCGATGCGAAGGTCATTCCGACAATGGTGAGCCGGGCCGTGGCCGATGGCCTCGATCTCGTCGAGGCCTTCCGAACGACCGTCGCCATGTTCCACGGCTCGGTCGCCATCGGCGCGTCCTCAGCCGGCGACCCGGGCACGCTCCTGCTCGGCCTGCGCGGTTCGGGCCAAGCCCTTTACGTCGGGCTGGCCGAGGATGCGTTTCTCGTGGCCAGCGAGCCGTATGGACTCGTCGAGGTCACGAGCCGGTTCCTGCGCCTCGAGGGCGAGGCCGCCAGCGGGCGCGACGGCACCGCCGGGCAGGTCGTCGTGCTCGAACGCGATGGTGCGGGATCACTGGCCGGACTCCGGCGCCTCGCCTACGACGGCACTGACCTGCCCGTGACCGAAGGTGACCTGGCTACGGCCGAGATCACGACGCGCGACATCGATCGCGCGGGGGCACCGCACTTCCTCCTCAAGGAGATCGGCGAAGCGCCGCAGTCGATTCGCAAGACGCTGCGGGGAAAGATCGAAGATCATCGGGGCCTGCTGGCCGTTCGCCTTCCGGAGGGAACGCTCCCGGCGGCGCTGCTCGAGCGGATGTCGGCCGGATTGCTACGCAAGATCGTCGTCACCGGTCAGGGCACGGCTTCCATTGCCGGACAGGCGGCGGCGACGGCGCTCACCGACGCGTTCCGTGGCTCGGATGTCGTCGTCAGCGCGGTCAACGCAGCCGAGCTCTCCGGTTTTGCGCTGGCCGACGACATGAGCGACACCCTCGTGATCGCCATCAGCCAGTCGGGAACCTCCACCGACACGAACCGCACCGTCGACCTCGTCCGATCACGCGGCGCCGTCGTCATCGGTGTCGTGAACCGCCGTAACAGCGACCTCGTCGACAAGGCCGACGGAGTGCTCTATACGTCCGACGGACGCGACGTCGAGATGGCGGTTCCGTCGACGAAAGCCTTCTATGCGCAGGTGGCTGCGGGCGTGTTGCTGGCCTGGGGGTTGGCCGGCGCCGCCGGAGTTGGTGACCGGCATCGTTCGGCCGAACTGCTCGACGGCTTGCGAGGGCTGCCCGAGGCCATGGAGGAAGTGCTGGCACGGCGCGAGGTGATCGCTGCCGCGGCACAACGTCACGCGCCGTCGCGTCGCTACTGGGCGCTGGTCGGCAACGGACCGAACCGCGTGGCCGCAGCCGAGCTGCGCATCAAGCTGAGCGAGCTCTGCTACAAGTCGATCGCCCTCGACATCACCGAGGACAAGAAGCACGTCGACCTTTCGTCCGAGCCGTTGATCATCGTGTGTGCGGCCGGTCTCACCGGTTCGAACGCCGACGATGTCGCCAAGGAAGTCGCCATCTTCCGGGCCCACAAGGCGGCGCCCATCGTCATCGCCAGTGACGGTGAATCCCGCTTCAGTGCTGCCCTCGACGTGCTGTCGGTGCCCTCGGTGCACCCGGATCTCGATTTTGTCCTCTCTGCCATGGCCGGGCATCTCTTCGGCTACGAGGCTGCGGTCGCCATCGACGCCCAGGCCCGACGCCTCCGCGAGTTGCGGGGCGAGGTGGAGGAACTGGTCTCGGCGTCGATCCAGCCTCACGAGCTGCTCGAACGACTGGCGCCGGCCATCGCTGGCCCGGCAAATCGTTTCTTCGCCGACATCCGCAAGGGTGAGCTCAACGGTCACCTCGAAGCGTCGACGGCAGTGCGGCTCGCGTCGCTTCTGCATTACGCCCAGGGGACTGTGCCGCTCGAGTTCTACGAACTCGAGCACGACAAGGTCGGCTCGCCTGCAGCGCTCGTCGATGACGTACTCGACGCGCTTTCCGACGCCATCGACGAGCTCACTCGTCCGATCGACGCCATCAAACATCAGGCCAAGACGGTCACCGTGGGCATCTCTCGGACAGAGGAGAGCTACGCCGACGTGGCCCTCGTCCGGGAGCTGTTGGCCGCCGGCGCAGGTCGCGATCGCATCGGGTATCGAGCCCTGCGGACCTTGGCCGAACTCGACCCGGCGGTGGCCACGGTCACCGGCTACTCGCGCTACCAGGTCGAGGGCGACGTCGCCGCCGGGACGGCCACGATCCATCGGATCGACAGCGGCGGATCGGCGCGCCACCTGCCGTCGCGCACCGACGTTGATCCGGCGTTGAAGGGAACCAAGCGGCGGGCCGCCTTCGAGCGCGAGGTCACGGTCAGCCGCAGCAGCCACGACGGGCGCACCACCGTCATCGTTCCCGAGACGAAGGACAACCAGGTGACCGGCATCACGCTTCTGCACGTGGAGCTGGTCGATCGCCTCGATGCCGTCGTCGCCAGGCAGGTGTTGACGGGCTATCGAAACCGCTACAACGCCATCGTCGACGCCGTCACCGAAACCGAGCCGGCGTTCGCCGATGCCGTACTCGCAGACGTCGCGCTGGTGGATCTGCTGGTCGATCCGGTGCACGTCCTGGCCGATCACTGGCGTCGCTGAGCTCGGTGGGGGTGCTCTGGATCGGCACCGACGTCGTCGACCTCGACCGGTTCCGCCTGGCCCTTCGGCGCACGCCCGGCATGGTCGAGCGGGTCTTCACGGAGGGCGAGCGCGCCTACGCACTGCGGAAGAAGGATCCGACCGAGCGACTGGCGGCGCGCTTCGCCGTGAAGGAAGCGACGATGAAGGCCCTCGGTGTCGGCCTCGGTGCCTTCAAGTTCTACGACGTCGAGGTCATCAAAGCTCGCTCGGGAGAACCGTCGTTGCACCTGTCGGGGAGGGCCGCCGAACTGGCGACGGCGCGAGGCATCAGCGAGTGGAAGGTGTCGATCACCCACTCCGACCTGATCGCCATGGCCATCGTCGTAGCTCAGTGAACGTCAGGGCCCAGTGATCGCCGTCGTCACGCCGATGGAGATGCGGGCGATAGACGCGGCGGCGTCGGAGCCGTTCGAGGTGTTGGTCGAGCGGGCCGGCTCGGCGGTGGCCCGGGTCGCCCTCGAAGAACTCGGCGGGTCGTACGGGCGACGGGTCGTCGTGGTGTGCGGCAAGGGCAACAACGGGGCGGACGGTCGGGTCGCCGCCCGCAGACTGCGGGCGAAGGGTGTGCGGGTCGTGGAGTTCGCCGCCGACGATTGCCCGGCCGTGTTGCCTCCGTGCGATCTGGTGATCGACGCCGCCTACGGCACCGGCTTCCGGGGTTCGTACGCCGGGCCTGAGGCCGGTGGTGCACTCGTGTTGGCCGTCGATGTGCCCTCCGGGGAAGTACGGGCCGACGTGACGCTGACGTTCGCCGCCCTCAAGCCGAGCCTGCTCTTCGGGGACAACACCGGAGCGGTGCTGGTGGAGGACATCGGTCTCGACGTGTCGACGGCCCGCATCCATGTGGTCGAGGCCGGCGACGTGGCGGGACGTCTGCCACGCCGCGCTCGCTCCGCCCACAAGTACTCCTCGGCGGTGGCGGTGATCGCCGGCTCCCCCGGCATGACGGGCGCGGCGTCGCTGACGTCGCGGGCGGCCATGCGGGCGGGTGCCGGCTATTGCCGATTGGGTATTCCCGGCGTCGACGTCGCCACGGTGGCGGCGAGCGAGGTCGTCTCCGTGGCGCTGCCTCCGAGCGGATGGGGAGCGGTCGCCGTCCGGGCGGCCGATCGCATGAAGGCCATGGCCATCGGGCCGGGGATCGGCCGCAGCGACGCGACGGTCGACGAGGCCAGGTGCGTGATCGCCGGAGCACCGGTTCCCTTGGTGATCGACGCCGACGGGCTCTTTGCCCTCGGGTCTGCCGACACTGCCGCCGACGTGCTGCACGGCCGGCGGGCGGCAACCATCCTCACGCCCCACGACGGGGAATACCAGCGTCTCACCGGTTCACCTCCGCCGACCGGTCCTGACCGCATCGATGCCGTGCGAGCGCTGGCCGAACGGCTCGGCGTGACGGTCTTGCTCAAGGGATCGATCACGGTGGTCGCCGACCCCGACGGCGAGGTGCTCGTCGCCCGCCTCGGGTCTCCGGCGCTCGCCACGGCCGGAACCGGCGACGTGCTCACCGGCATCGTGACCGCCTTCCTCGCCGCCGGACTTTCACCACTGGAAGCCGGCGGCTTGGCGGCGACGGCCTCCGGGCTCGCCGCCCTGTCGGGACCCCGCGTCGGCCTTGTCGCCGGCGACCTTCTCGACCTTCTGCCCTCCGTTCTCAGCGGCGATCGATGACGGCGGCCGCCCGGTTCCGGCCGGCGTGGGCCGAGGTCGATCTCGCAGCGCTGCGCCACAACGTCGGGATCATTCTCGAGCGGGTCACGCCGGCGGAGGTGTGCGCGGTCGTCAAAGCCGACGGGTACGGCCACGGCGCGATCGAGGTGTCGCGCGCGGCGCTCGAGGCCGGCGCCGGCTCGCTGGCGGTCGCGTTGGTCGAGGAGGGCGTCGAGTTGCGAGATGCGGGAATCGACGCACCGATCCTCCTGCTCTCGGAACCGACGGCCGACGCTGCCGACGAGGTGGTGGCCCGGCACCTCACTCCGACCCTCTACACCGACGCTGGCGTCGAGGCCTTCGGCGCAGCCGCCGATGGGTCAGGTGCGCTCGGCGTGCACCTCAAGGTCGATACCGGGATGCACCGCGTCGGTGCCGACCCGGAAACGGCAATGCGGTTGGCGCGCCGCATCCACGAGCATCCGTCGCTCCACCTCGACGCGGTGTGGACGCACTTCGCTGTGGCTGACGACTCGACGCAGCGTGCCTTCACCAAGGCCCAGTCGGAGACATTCAACGCAGTGTGCGGGGCCATCGAGGCCGCCGGGGTCCCCGTTCCGAAACGCCACACCTCGAATGCTGCGGGTGCGCTCTACGAGGGCCAGCACCACGACCTCGTCCGACCTGGTATCGCCGTCTATGGCTATGCGCCCGACCCCGGACGCCCGCTCGACCTCCGACCCGTGCTGTCATTGAAGGCCCGTGTCACCCATGTGAAGACGCTGGCGGCAGGGGAGCGGTTGTCGTACGGCCTGCGTCACTCGCTGACCCAGCGATCGACGATCGCCACCGTTCCCCTTGGCTACGCCGACGGCGTACCCCGCCGGCTCTCCGGCACCGACGCGAAGGTCTTGCTGCGGGGCGAACTCCGACCCATCGTCGGAACGATCACCATGGATCAACTGCTCGTCGACTGTGGACCGGACGCGGAGGTGGCGGCCGGTGACGAGGTGGTGCTGCTGGGGCACCAAGGCGATCACGTGATCACCGCCGACGACTGGGCTGCTCGAGTCGACACGATCAGTTACGAGATTCTCTGCAGCATCGGGCCTCGCGTTCCTCGGGTCTACCTCCGATGATCACCGACGTCGAAGGCGTCTCGGTCGGACACTGGACGGACGAGGTGGCGCGCACCGGTTGCACGGTGGTGCTGCTCCCGCCGGGCACGGTGGCCTCGGGTGAAGTCCGGGGAGGGGCGCCGGGAACGCGCGAGTTCGAGTTGCTGCGGCCGGAGCGTCTGGTCTCCCACATCGACGCCGTCGTGCTCACCGGTGGTTCGGCTTTCGGGTTGGCTGCCTGCGATGGCGTCGTGCGTTGGTGCGAAGAACAGGGGCGTGGGTTCGCCACGACCGCAGGTCGCGTGCCGATCGTCGTGGGTGCCGTGCTGTACGACCTCGCCGTCGGGGATCCCTCCGTCCGCCCAGATGCCGATGCCGGCTATGCCGCGTGTCTCGACGCGACGACGGCCTCGTGTGCCACCGGCCGTATCGGCGCTGGCGCGGGGGCGACGGTCAACAAGTGGCGAGGTCACGAAGCGGTGCGCCCAGGCGGCTTGGGCACGGCGACGCGTCGCGAAGGCGAACTCGTGGTGGCGGCGCTCGTGGCCGTGAATGCGTTCGGCGATCTCGTGGGCGACGGCCCCCTGCCGACAGCACCTGCACCATCCGCCTTCGGTGAGAACACGACCATCGGACTGATCGCGACCAATGCTCGCATCGACAAGCTCGGCTGCCTGCTCGTGGCCCAGGGTGGACACGACGGCCTGGCCCGAGCGCTCGAGCCCGTGCACGCCACCGTGGATGGTGACGCCCTGGTGGCCTGCGCCACGGGTGTCGTGGAAACGACGGTCGACCGGGTACGGATGCTCGCCGCCAGAGCCGTGGAGGATGCGGTTCGAGCGGCGCTCGGGTCGACGGCGATGTAGCTACAGCCTCCGATGCCACTCCCGCCAGGTGCGGGTGAAGGCGGCGTCGAAGGCGTCGTACGTCTTGCGGAGCCGCTCGCCCGGCCACGATCTGGGGAGCAGCTCACGTGGCAGCAGAGGGTCGGCCTGCAGGTGGCGCAGCACGTCGGCCGACAGCACGAACGACGTCGCGAGTGCGTCGACGCCATCAGCGACCAACTTCGGCAACCACTCCACGAGCTCGGCCTCCAGAGCCGCGCCACGAACCGTCCATCCGGGGAGGTCCCAGAGGGAGGCGGCGGTGTCGGCCGGATCATCGAACGTGGCCTTGATCCATTCGCATCCCGGAGCGACCGGCCGGTCACCAGGAAGATTGTCGGGGCGAGTCCAGACGCCCTCGCGCAGTTCCGCGTAGCGCGCCCCCAACAGCGCGGTCCGCAAGGCGGCCCGATCTTCCGGCGGACGGCGATCGGCCACGACGACGGCCATGCGCCAGCGACCGTCCCATCCCCAACGAGGCGGTTTGCGACTGATGTCCTGGCGGGCCTGGCGGGCCAACAAGCGTCCGGTGAGCCGGTAGGAGCCGTCGTAGATGGCGAGTTCCCCCGATGAGACCAGGCGCGACAGGGCGGTACGGGTCGTTCCCTCGGCGATGCCGAAGAGTTCCCCAGAACGAACCAGGACCTGCGCCGTCAAGACAGGTGGGTGCATGCCGAGCAGCGTGCTGGCGATGACGGATCGAGCGGAGAGTGGCTTACGTTCTGACATCACGTGTTGGAGCAGTGTAACGTGTGGGTCGTGGTCGCCACCGCTTCGATTCGATCCACCATGCTCCCGCCGGAGTCGCTGTTACCCGAGATGCTGCCGACCAACCGGCTGAGCCCGACCGGGCGTCCGGCGCCGGAACTGCGCGACGAGCTTCGCCGCATACCGAACCTGCTGAACACGTGGACCGTGGTCGGGGCCTACCTGCAGTCGTTCGGGGTCATCGCCGCTGCCGTCTGGATCGGGCACCCGCTGGCTTACTTCGCCGCGTTCTTCCTTCTGGGGCGCGCCCACTGCCTCATCAACATCCTCGGACACGAAGCCGCCCATCGGCTGCTGTTCTCGAACAAGCGGGCCAACGATCTCGTCGGGAAGTGGCTTCTGGCCTATCCGAGCTTCAACGCATTCGACCTCTACCGCCGGGCCCACATGGCCCACCACAGGGACGAGATGGGACCGAACGAACCCGATCGGGGGTTCTACGCCGGGTACCCGATTCCCATGGATTCGTTCGTCCGCAAGCTCAAGCGCGATGCCCTCTTCATCTCCGGTTGGAAGAACCTGCGGCCGCTGGTGAGGGGTCTGGCCAAGCCGTCGAGTCGCCCGCTCGCGCTTCGTATCCTCACCACCCAGCTCGTGATCCTCTTCGGCTTCACGCTTGCCGGCCGACCTTGGCTCTACCCGTTGCTGTGGCTGGCGCCGTGGATGTCGGTGTGGAAGGTTCTGAACCGCCTTCGGGCCATCGCCGAGCACGGTGGCATGACGCGGTCGGCCGATCGACGCCTCACGACCCACGTCGTGCGCCAGACCCCTCTCGCCCGGTTCTGGCTCGTTCCCTACAAGACGGGTTGGCATCTTGCCCATCATGTCGACATGGGCATCCCGTTCCGGAGGTTGCCGGCGCTGCACCGAGAGCTCGTCGCCGCCGGCTGGGTCGCCCCTGAACTCGAGTATCCGAGCTACCGGGCACTGTGGCGGGCACTGTCGTCGGGCCGAGCGGTCGCCGTCGATGCAGGGGTCGGGGCCGAGCTGCTCGAGGACTAGCGTTTCGCCGGTGGACGCCCTCGATCAGCTGGCGGCACAGGCATCAGGCTGCAGGCGCTGCCCGCTGGCCGAGACCCGCACGCAGGTCGTGTTCGGCATCGGTGACCCGTCGTCGAGGTTGGTGTTCGTCGGCGAAGCTCCGGGCCGCGACGAAGATCTCAAGGGCGAGCCGTTCGTGGGTCGCTCTGGCCAGTTGCTCGATCGACTCGTCCTCGAAGAGATCGGCCTCACCCGCGATCGGTTCTACATCACCAACGTGGTGAAGAGTCGACCTCCGGGCAACCGCGATCCTCGACCCGACGAGATCGAAGCCTGTCGGCCGTGGCTCGAACGTCAACTCGACCTCATCGACCCGATCGTGGTCGTGACCCTCGGGAACTTCGCCTCGAAGCTCTTGCTCGCAACCACCGACGGGATCACCAAGCTGCGGGGCCGGACGTACCCCTATCGCAACGGGGTGCTCGTTCCCACCTTCCACCCGGCAGCCGTGCTGCGGGGAGGCGGCGAACCGATGGCCAAGGTGAGGGCTGACCTCATCCGGGTCAAGGAAGCGCTCGCGGCGGCGGCATGATCCACGCAACCACCGCGGGCCCCGAACAGACGCGTGAGCTTGCCGCCGCCATCGCCCAGCTCGTCAAGAGTGGTGACGTGGTGTTGCTGGCCGGTGAACTCGGTGCGGGCAAGACGTGTTTCACCCAGGGATTCGGTCGTGCCCTCGGGATCGAGGAGACGATCACGAGTCCGACCTTCACCATCATGCGACCGTACGAGGGACGACTGCGGCTGCTGCACGCCGACGTCTACCGCCTCGAGCACCTGCAGGAGATCGTCGACCTCGGCATCGGCGAGCTGGTCGACGACGACGCCGTGGCCGTGATCGAGTGGGGCGATATGGCCGAGCCCGTGCTCCCGGCCGATTTCCTCGAGGTCCGGATCACGTACGACGATGACGCCGGCTCGGACGACCCAAACTCCGACGGCGCGGCCTCCGACCTGGTGCGCATGTTCGAACTGCGCATCGTCGGCGCGTCGTGGGGCAATCGCACCGTGGCCTTGCAACGAGCGCTGGCGCCATGGATGGCCGCCCCATGATCGTGCTCGGGATCGAGTCCGCGACTGCGCAAGTCGGATGTGCGCTCGGCGGCGTCGAGGGCGTCTTCGCCTCCTTCCACGCGTCCAGGGGTCGGCGCCATGCCGAGACGCTGGTGCCGGCCATCGAGTTCGTGTGTCGGTCCGCCCGCATCGAGCTCCGAGAGATCTCGGTCGTGGCTGTCGACATCGGCCCTGGTCTGTTCACCGGCCTCCGGGTCGGCATCGCCACGGCGAAGGGGATGGCCTCGGCGCTGCGGGTGCCGGTCATCGGGATGTCGAGCCTCGATCTCCTTGCGCATCAGGTGCGCCACAGCTCGCGTCTCATCGTCCCGGTCATCGATGCACGGCGCGGCGAGGTGTTCAGCGCCACGTATCGCCACGTGCAGGGCGGCGTCCAACGGCTGAGCGATCCGAAGGTCGGCACGGCCGCGGAGTTGGCGAATGATCTGCGGGCCACCAATTCCGAGGCGTTGCTCGTCGGGGATGGTGCCATTCGTTATGCAGCCGAGCTGGCCGAGGAAGGGGCCAAGGTCGAGATCGGGTCGCTCGGTTCGCAGTGGCCGTCGGCGGGTGACCTCGTCGAGCTGGCCCACCCGCGCGCGTTGCGCGAGGAGTTCATTCAGCCGAGCGAGCTGCATCCGCTCTACCTCCGCAAGGCTGACGCCGAGATCAACTGGGAACAGCGGGGCGCGTGACGTGGCCGCCCGCGCATCGTCGCTCGAATCCCAGCCCCTCGAAGTGCATCTGGTGCCGATGCGCCGGCGTCACCTGCGTTCGATCCTGCGGATCGAGGCCCAGGTCTATCCCCGGCCGTGGTCGCTCAGCCTCTTTCTCTCCGAACTGGCGCTCCGCACGAGCCGCTCGTACCTCGTCGCCCGCGTCGACGGGGTCGTGGTCGGATACGCCGGGTTGATGTTCAGCGGCGACGACGCCCACGTCACGACCATCGCCGTCGATCCCGCCTGGCACCGATCCAAGATCGCCAGCCGGCTGCTGCTCGAACTCACCAAGGCGGCCAGGGAGCACAACGCCCTGAACCTCACGCTGGAGGTTCGGGTCACCAACACCGGTGCTCAGGCCCTGTACGAGTGCTTCGGCTTCGTGGGCGCAGGCGTTCGGAAGAACTACTACGTCGAGACGAACGAAGATGCACTGGTGATGTGGGCCGAACACATCGACGAGCCCGAGTACCAACAGCGGCTCGCCGTCATCGAATCGTCGATCTCCGGCACCACGGTGCTCGGGGAAGGTCTGTCGTCGTGAGCGCGACCGACGGCCGATCTGGTCGGGTGCTCGGCATCGAGACGTCGTGCGACGAAACGGCGGCGTCGGTGGTCGCCGACGGCCGCCACGTGTTGTCTTCGGTCGTGAGCAGCCAGATCGATCTGCATGCCCGCTTCGGCGGGGTCGTGCCCGAGATCGCCAGCCGGGCCCACCTCGATCTGCTCACGCCGGTCGTCGCGGAAGCCTTGTTGGAAGCAGGAATGGAAGGCCCCGACGTCGCCGCCGTCGCCTGCACCGTCGGACCCGGGCTCATCGGGTCGCTCCTCGTCGGGGTGGCCCACGCCAAGGCGCTGGCCCTGGTGTGGGGTGTGCCGTTCGTCGGGGTGAACCATCTCGAGGGCCACCTCTATGCGTCGTTCCTCGAAGAACCCGACCTCGAGTTGCCGGCGGTCGTCCTGCTCGTGTCGGGTGGCCACACGATGCTCGTGCTGATGGAGGCCCCCGGCTCGTATCGCCTGCTCGGCCAGACCATCGACGATGCCGCTGGCGAGGCTTTCGACAAAGTCGCCCGGTACCTGGGCCTGGGTTACCCGGGCGGTCCGGCCATCGATCGCACGGCCATGGACGGCGACCCGCAGGCGATCGCCTTCCCGCGAGGGTTGAAGGGCGATGGCTTCGACTTCTCGTTCAGTGGCCTGAAAACCTCGGTCATCACCTATGTGCGCAAGCATCCGGATGTCGCCACCGTCGACGTGGCCGCGTCGTTCCAAGAGGCCGTCGTCGACGTGCTCGTCACCAAGGCCCGAGCGGCCGCCCGCGAGACGGGGGCGAAGGCGATCTGTCTCGCCGGCGGCGTCGCCGCCAACTCGGTGCTGCGGGAGCGCACCCTCGATGTCTGCATCGCCGACGGGTTGCATCCCTATCTGCCGAGTCGCTCGATGTGCACCGACAACGCCGCCATGATCGCCACCGCCGGGTGGTGGCGCCTGCAGTCCGACGGCCCCACCCCGCTCGACGCCGGCGCCGACCCCAACCTTCGCCTGCTGTTCCAGACGTAAGTCCGGTTCCTGGCCGCGGCGCAGAGCGAGACCATTTCGCAGAGCGAGACCGAGTTAGCAGTCGAGGGTTGCGAGTGCCAGAAAGGATGGCTATCGTTGGCACTCGATAGGCCTGAGTGCTAACTGCGCCAGGCGACAGTCACAACACCGCCAATGGAGGCGACTCAGATGAACTTGCAGCCCCTCGACGACCGTATTGTCGTGCGTCCGAACGAGTCCGAAGAGACGACCGCCTCGGGCCTGGTCATTCCCGACACCGCCAAGGAGAAGCCCCAGCAGGGTGAAGTCCTGGCTGCCGGTCCCGGCCGACGGGCCGAGAACACCGGCGAGCTCATCCCGCTCGACGTCAAGGTGGGCGACACCGTCGTCTACTCCAAGTACGGCGGCACCGAGATCACGATCGACGGCGAGGACCTCCTGATCCTCACCGGCCGCGACGTCCTCGCCAAGGTCGGCAAGTAATGGCCAAAATCATCAAGTTCGACGAGGCGGCCCGACGCGGGCTGGAGGCGGGCGTCAACAAGCTCGCCGACGCCGTCAAGGTCACCCTCGGCCCGAAGGGCCGCAACGTGGTGATCGAGAAGAAGTTCGGCGCCCCCACCATCACCAACGACGGCGTCACCATCGCCAAGGAAGTGGAGCTGGAGGACCCGTTCGAGAACATGGGCGCC
>JBKJLU010000187.1:0-3164 GCA_046596815.1 Acidimicrobiales bacterium
CCACCAACGTGCGCACCGAGCTGTCGGGTGCGCCGGCGGCGGCGAGGAGGTTCATCGTTCCGATGACGTTGACCTCGTGGAGCTGGCGCCCGCTCATCCGGGTGGAGTCGACTTCGAGGAAGGTGTGCAGGATGGTGTCGACCTGGGTAGCCCGGACGATACGAGCCAGGATCGAGTAGCTCTGATCGGCGCGCACGTATTCGGTGCGCTCGAGCGGCACCTGCGGCTCGTCGACGCCGAGTCCGACGATCATCTCGACGTCGGGGTCCTGCTCGAGCGCCTGGGCGACGCGACCGCCCCAGAACGATCCGATTCCAGTAATGAGAACACGGCGACCCATGACCGCCTCCTACCCGAACCACACGGACCGGCGGGTCCGCAACATGTCGTAGAGGTTCTCCTGGAGACGCACCCGGATCGCTTCGGCCTCGTCCATGATGCGGCTCTTGGAGTAGCGCTCTTGCTCGGGTGGCACGTCGAAGGAGATCGGATCGAGTACCCGGAGCTTGAACTTGGCCGGCAGGTAGGCGACCGAGCCGAGTAGCGGACCGAACAGCAGGTGATTCGCCGTCACGGGGAAGTACGGGATGCCCAGGGCCTTGCTCACCGACGGCACCTTGAACAGGATCGGCATCGACTCCTCGGCGCCGACCACGGCGATGGGAACGATGGGGACGCCGGCCCGCATCGCGATCTCGACGAACCCGCCGCGACCGAAACGCCGAAGCTGATAACGCTCGTCGTACGTCTTGCCCGTGCCCTTCGCCCCCTCAGGGAACACGAGCACGAGCTGGCGCTGCTCGCGCAACAGCCGGTACGCATTCTCCGGGTGGGCGGCGACGCCGCCGAGGCGCGACCAGCCGGTGCCGACGAATGGGAGGGCCTTGAACAGGTGCTCGGCCAATCCGTAGACGGGTCGCTCGAGTTCGGTCTCGATGCCGTGCATGATCACGGGTGCGTCCGAAGGAATGGCCGCCGCATGATTGGCGACGAGCAACGCGCCGCCGTCGGCCGGGATCTTCTCGAGCCCTTCCCACTCCGCCCGGAACCACCGGCGGTACAGCGGGTCGTAGATGCGACGGGCCAGCGATCGGGCTCGTTCGGAACGTCCCCACTCGTCGACGTCGCTGCGGCGAGGGTTGGGAAGGGTCTCGGGGGGGATCCGAGTCCGGATCGGGACCAAGGCGCCGCCGGTCTTGGTCTTGCTCTCGGCCATGCCAGCCATTCTAGGGGGCAGGGTCGCGTGCGCCTCCAGGTCGGGTAGACCAGAGACGTGCCTGATTCACCGCTCGCGCCGGCTCCGACGCCGGGCTCCCTCCTCGTGGCGACGCCTGCCCTCGAGGACCCGAATTTCCATCACACGGTGCTGGTGATGCTGGCGTTCTCGGCCGCCGAAGGAGCACTCGCCGTCGTTCTCAACCGGCCGAACGAGGTTCCCGTCGATGTGATCCTCCCGGGCTGGGGCGACCTCGCCTCTGCACCCTCTTCACTGTTCGTCGGCGGCCCCGTGGGTCGTGACTCGCTCATCGGACTGGCCGAGCGGAAGGACGGTGTCGCCCAACTCGAAGACGGGTTCTCGGCCGTGGCTGAAGGTCGACTCGGCACCGTCGACCTGCATCGCCAGCCGTACGAGATGGCGCCGGGGGTCGCCCGACTGCGGATCTTCACCGGTCACTCCGGCTGGGCCGCCGGACAACTCGAAGGCGAACTCGCAGCGGGCGGATGGCTCGTCCTTCCCCGCACGGACGATGACGTCTTCACGGCCGATCCGGACGGCTTGTGGAAACGAGTGCTGCGGCGCCAGGGTGGACGCATCGCCATGTACGCCAACGCCCCACCGAACCTGTCGATGAACTGATGTCGGCACCCGTGGTCGGCGTCACCGCCGATCGACGTTGGGAAGAGCAGGCCGATCTGTTGCGTCGTCGCAGTCTCGACGTGCTGCACGGTCCTTCGATGCGGACGATGGACCTGGCCCAGGACGAGGCGTTGCGGTCGGCCACGCACGCGCTGATCGACACGCCACCCGACTGGCTGGTAGCGACGACGGGGGTGGGCATTCGCTCGTGGCTCGCCGCCGCCGACGGGTGGGGTATCCAGTCCGACCTGCTGGCCGCCTTGGGGTCCGCTCGGATCGTGGCCCGCGGCGCCAAGTCGCGCTCGGTGCTGCGCCAGGCCGGACTCGAGGTGTCGTGGGTCGCCCCCTCCGAATCGATGGCCGAGGTCGTCGACCACCTCCGCACCGCTGAGGGCGGGGTGGCGGACGCGACCGTGGCCGTGCAGCTCTTCGACCCCGACGAGCATCCGGCCACGGCGGCGCTGCGGGGTCTGGTCGGCCGCCTCGTCGAGGTTCCGGTCTACCGATGGCTGCTCCCCGAAGATCCGCGCCCGGCCGAGCGGCTGATCACCGCCGCCGTCGACGGGAGCCTGGCGGCGATCACCTTCACGAGCCAGCCGGCGTTGCGCTTCCTGTTCGCCATCGCCGAGCGCATGGGCCTGCGGGACGACCTGGTGTCGGCCTGCAACCGCGACCGGGTGCTGGCGGTTTGCATCGGGCCGGTGTGCGCCGAGGCGGGGGTCGAGGTCGGCCTCGAGCGGATGGTGTGGCCCGAGCCGTTCCGCCTTCCCCCGATGGTCAGGCTCGTGGCCGAGCGTCTCGGGGTCGATCCGAGTTGAGCTGAGCTGTCTGGGCTGATCAGCCGACCGATTCCCTGAGCTCGATCCACTCCTGGGCGCCGGCGCACGTGTCGCGCTCATGGCAGTAGGTACAGGCCGGGCCGGGTGTTCTGGCCGGGGGCCGAATTCCGAGCCGAATGTCGGCGAGTTTGGTGACGCCGGCGATCACTCGGCGGGCGGCGATGACGAGCAGTTCTTCGGTGATGTCCTCGGCCTGCCAGCGGGCCGCCTCGAGGTAGTACGACGCCACCCGGAAGGGCGGCACCTTCGATCGCAACGTCTCGAGCAGTGCATAGAACCGGAGGTCGTCGAGGTGGGTCGGGTAGGGCCGGCCGGTCTTTACGTCGACGATGAGGACGCGGGCCTCGTAGCCGACCGGCCGCCCGAGGGCGAGGTCGACCTTCGACCGGAGCGTCACCTGGGAAGCCCCGAGTTCGACCTTGCAACTCGACTCGAGGCGGGGTCGCCAACTGGCGGCCAGCGGGGGG
>JBKJLU010000262.1:0-9148 GCA_046596815.1 Acidimicrobiales bacterium
GTCTCGCAGGGCGTCGCCTCGCCGCTCGGCCGGGGAACGCTTCTCGCCTTCCACATCGCAGGTGGCGGCCACCCGCAGGGCCGCTTCGATGGGGGCGGCGGCGTCGGCGTCGAACGAGCCTTTGAGTTCGGCTCGCCCGTCGAGGGTGCGCGACAGGTGCAACGAGCGTCGCGGTTCGTCGTTGCCGGGTTCGTCGTCGAGGAGGGCGTCGGCCCGGTCGCGCCACGCTTGCATGACGATGCCGGTCTCGCGGACGTTCAGTGCCGCCAACCTCGGGACCAGCTCGGTTTCGTGTTCGGCGAAGAGATCGGCGACCCGGTCGTTGACGTTGGCCACGACTGCCTGGACCTGCCCGCCCGACAGTGCGCCGTCGAGCCACGCCGCCGCCAGCACCGGGGCGCCGAGCACGACTTTGCCGGTGCGGGCCAGCGACGAGGCCGCCGACGCCGAGAGTCCGGCGTGTTGGCGGAGCCAGGCGGTGGCCGACGACGCATCATCGAGGGCCCACGATCCGTCGCGGTCGAACTGCCCGACCCCGACGGCAACCTTGGCGTCGAGCCGGTCGCGTAAGCGCAGCATCTCGCCCAGCGAGTAGCCATCGGCCGGGGGGTCGAGCTCGTCGATCGCCGCTGCAAGAGAGGGGAACACCAGTTCGTATTGTAGCAGGCCCGGAACGGCCAGTGTGCCGAAAACCTCAAGAAATACGGGATCTTTTTGGGTGTTGGCCCGGAAATGTTCGTACTACGAGAAGCAGGTCCCGAAGGCGCCGGTAGGGTCGCCCGCATGACAGCTCGTGTGCTCGTGACCAACGACGACGGCGTGCACGCCAAGGGAATCCACGCGCTGGCGGTGGCCCTCGCCGAGGCCGGTCACGACGTCACCGTCGCCGCTCCCTTGGACGATATGAGTGGGTCGGGGGCGGCGCTCGGTCCTGGTCACGCATCGGGACTGCGCATCGAGCGTTTCGAACTCGACGGCCTGCCGGACATCCCGGTGTATGGCCTCGACGGACCTCCCGGCATGTGCGTGATGGCCGCCAACTTGGGCGCATTCGGCGAGCGCCCCGACATCGTGGCGTCGGGCATCAACCTCGGCGGCAACACCGGGCGCAGCATCATGTTCTCCGGAACCGTCGGTGCGGCCCTGGCGGCGGTGAACTTCGGGATGAGGGGGGTTGCCGTCAGCCAATCGCTGCGGGCCCCCGG
This sequence comes from Acidimicrobiales bacterium, assembly GCA_046596815.1. Lineage (GTDB taxonomy): Bacteria > Actinomycetota > Acidimicrobiia > Acidimicrobiales > CADCTF01 > DATLED01. The sequence continues at coordinate 1,206 of JBKJLU010000262.1, forward strand.
GAATCCCGCGCCCGATCAGCCGTGGCTCATCGAGACGGGTGCCGCCTTCGGAGCCGTCGCGGTGGCCTGGGCCCTGGGGCAACCGACGGGATCGGCCCTGAACGTGAATGTTCCCAACCTGGCCATGGCGGATGTGCTCGGCGTGCGTAGCGGCCGACTCGCCCCCTTCGGCGTCGTGCGCACCGTGCTCGACGGCGAGGTCGATGGACGCTTGCTGCTCACCCTCCGGGAGACCGACGAAGAGCTCGATGCTGACACCGACACCATGTTGGTGAACGCCGGGTACGTCTCGATCAACGCCCTCGTCGGCCCGCGTGCGACCGATCATGCCGACGCCGTCGAAGCGCTGAGTGGGGCACTACTGGCCTGAGGTCGAAGCTCGGCAGTCGGTCACGTGGCCAGGCGGACAGCACCTTTACAGTGGACGTGTGAACGAACGCGAACTCCAGGTCGTGGCGGCGGTCGCCGTCGGCCTGCTCGTGCTCGTGTTGTTGTGGACGTGGCGGTCGCGCCGCCAGCTCGTCCGGCGGCTGGCATCGGTGACGTCCCGCCTCGAGGCAGTGCACACCACCGACGTCGTCGGCCGGGGCGGTCTCGAAGCCGCGCTCGCCGGGCTCGAGCGGGCCGCCGGCTCGGGCACCCTGCGGGTTTCCGATGCCCAGGTGGCGGTCGACCGTTTGGCCGACGCCTTCCGGCTCGTCGGCCACGGCATCGTGGTGTGCGACGAGGAGGGCGAGGTCGTCTTCCGCAACGAACGGGCGGACGAGTTGGTCAGCGACCGGCTCAGCGAGGCGCTGGCCACGGAGGCCGTCTTCCGGCTGCTGGCGTCGGCCGTCGACGGCGAGTCGGCGACCGAACAACTCGAGCTCTTCGGTCCTCCGCATCGCACCTTGACGCTGAGCGCCGCGCCCCTCGTCAACTCCTCGCGTTTGATCGGTGCCGTCGCCGTGCTCGAAGACGTGTCCGAGCGTCGTCGCCTCGAAGCCGTTCGGCGCGACTTCGTCGCCAACATCAGCCACGAGCTCAAGACGCCGGTCGGCGCCCTCGGGCTTCTGGCCGAGACGCTCGCCGGCGAGGAGGACCCAGTCGTCGCCAACCGCCTCGCCGAGCGCATGCAGATCGAGGCCTTCCGGGTCGGTCGTATCATCGAGGATCTGCTCGACCTCAGCCGCATCGAGGCCGAAGAATCGCCACTGCGCGATCCCGTTCCCGTCCATCTCGTGCTGGCCGAAGCGGCCGAACGGGTCCGCGGCGTGGCTGAGCATCGCAACATCCATCTCGACGTGCGCGAGCCCCCTCGCCGTCAGTCCGTGCTCGGCGACCGCCGGCAGTTGGTGTCTGCAGTGCACAGCCTCGTCGAGAACGCCGTGATGTATTCCGACGACGGCGGCGAGGTCGTCCTCGACACCCGCGCCAACGGCTCGTGGGTCGAGATCACCGTGTCCGACTCCGGCATCGGCATCCCCGCGCGCGATCTCGAACGCATCTTCGAGCGCTTCTACCGAGTCGACCGGGCCCGGGCCCGAGACACCGGTGGCACCGGACTCGGACTGGCCATCGTCCGCCACGTCGCCGGCAATCACGGCGGCGAAGTTCGGGTGCAGTCGCGTGAGGGCAACGGATCCACCTTCACGCTTCGCATTCCCGCCGGTCCGGGACCGGTCGCCGTTTCCACCCCTACCGCAGAAGCTGGTTGATCGACATGCGAGGCGGAGAGCAATGAGTGCGACCCCGGCAACGATTCTGGTCGTCGAAGACGAAGAGTCGTTCGTCGAAGCGTTGGTCGTCGGCCTCAAGCGCGAGGGTTTCCTGGTGAAGGTCGCCCGCGACGGCGCCGAGGCCCTTGCCCTCTTCGACGTGGTGCGGCCCGACCTCGTGTTGCTCGACGTCATGTTGCCCAAGGTGTCGGGCATCGACGTCTGTCGCGAGATCCGTACCAAGTCGCGCGTGCCCATCATCATGGTCACGGCCAAGGGGGCCGAGATCGACACGGTCGTCGGTCTCGAGGTCGGCGCCGACGATTACGTCACCAAGCCGTACCGCCTTCGTGAGCTCGTCGCTCGCATGCGGGCCGTGCTGCGTCGCGTGCCCCGCTCATCCGAGGAGGACGACCACGACGGCGAGGCCATCGAGGTCGGCGACGTCTGCCTCGACCCCGAACGCCACGAGGTCTCGGTGCGGGGTGAGCAGGTCTCGCTTCCGCTCAAGGAATTCGAACTCCTCGAACTGCTGCTGGCCAACGCCGGCCGGGTGCTGACCCGAGAGACGCTCATCGATCGGGTGTGGGGTCCCCACTACGTCGGCGACACCAAGACGCTCGACGTGCACGTCAAACGCCTGCGTTCGAAGATCGAGGAGACTCCCTCGACGCCCCGCCGCATCGTCACCATCCGGGGCCTCGGCTACAAGTTCGAGGCCGCCGCCCGCCAGTAAGCGGGGCGGCGCCAACAAAAAAGCCGCCCCGAAGGGCGGCTTTTTGTGGCACGGCGGTCCGTCGCCGAGGATTCGGACTAGCGCTTGGACTTCTTGCCTGCGGGGAAGATGTCGTCGTCGCCGGGCATCCACGAACGAGCGGCACCCACGGTGGCCATCTCCCGCACGGGTGCGGGGGCCTCGACCGTCAGGTCGATCGGGGCCGTCCACGGCGCACGGGCCGGGGCGATCTCGCTGATGGTCTCGGCCAGCGTCGGCGCCTGCGGAGCGGGTGCGTAGACCGGAGCAGGAGCAGGCGCCGGGGTGGCGAGGGCGGAAGCGAGCGCCTCGGTCAGGTCGCCGTCGCCGGGCGCCTCTCCGGGGACCCAGCCGTTGAAGGCGCGATCGAGGCTGGACTCGGACGACCACGAGGGCGCCTCGACGTCGAACTCGTTGCCGCGCTCGGAAGCGGCGGGCTCACGGCGGACCGAGGGCCCGTCGGGGGAAGCGTCGCCGTAGACATCACCAAGGAGATTTGAAAGGTCGGACATGCAGATCTTTCGTCACCGTCTGCGAAAAGCTTGAGCAACCAATACCACCAAACGTGGGGATTCTCTGGTATGGCTCGAACGGAGTGGTCCCGGGCCGTCAATCCTCCGGGAGGTTGATGCGTTCCCACCAGAGTCCCGGGGCGTCGACTTCGGCAGGAGTCGGCAGTTCCCGGGCCGACGACCACAGCCGGGTCAGGCCCTCGGCGCCGTTGCGTTCGACGATGCCGCGCACGAAGCGCTCGCCCCGGTCGTACTGCCGCTGACTGAGCTCGAGCCCGAACATCCGCTCGACGAACCGGTCGCCGGTGTTGGCCTCGACGCGCCGTCGCCGTAGCGCCTCGGCCAGAGATCCGTACGAGCCGATGAGCTTCCCACCGACCTCGTCCATCGTGTAGTCCACAAAGCCCTCGATGGTCGACGTGAGCGCCTCGAGCGCCGGCTTCAGCTGGCGTTGCGAGTCGGACTCCATCGAGCCGAGCAGCGCTTCGGGATCGCCGAAGGCCTGCTCCCACGACGTCTGATCGGTGGGGTCGATGTTGCCCAGGCGATCACCGAGCGAACTCGGATCAGGGGAGAAGCCTCCGGCGTAGGCGAACAGCAACTCCTCGAGCCGAGCCCGTACGTGGGGGAGTCCGAGAACGGCGTGGTGGGCGACGGCATCGAGGCAGACCCAGAGACGTAGGTCGTCGGACGGGAGCGACCAATCCGAGGCGAAGGCCTCGACGTTGGCGGCCACCACCAACAGCTCGTCGCCCGCCGAGAGCGGACGGGGAACCGGAAGGTCGTACTGCCCGAGCGATCGCTTCGCCAGATGGCCGACCATCAAGCCGAGCTGCATCCCCAGGATCATCGGGGCCATGACGCCGAGCAGGCTGCCGAGCATCTCGTCGGGGATCGGTTCGTCGCCCCCGCCGGCCTCGCCGGGGTCGAGCGTGGGCACCTGCATGTTGTTTCCGAGGGAAGTGGCGAGCCGTTCGAACAGTGGCTTGTAGGCCTCGAGCGTGGCCGCCGCCCAGTCGCTGCGGTTGACCGCACGGATGCGAACCGCCTGCCCGCCGACCGAGGTGGCCAGGCCGGTGAAGTCGCCGATCTGCAACTCGGCCACCCGGGCGAGCTCTTCGAGCTTCATCCGATGGATGGGGTCGACGTTGCCTTCGGGCTGTCCTTCGGCCGCCATGAAGCCGCCTATCTGGCGGGCGACGTCCCAATTCACCGGACCCTGATTGGTGAAGAGCTTCGCCAGATCGCCGAAGATGGGCATGCCCTCGAAGGGGTTGCCGGCGCCGAATGGACCCGGGGTGCTCACGAGGGCATGGTAGGCCCATGGTCAGCGTTGTCGTCAGCGGAGCCCAGGGTCGGACCGGACATCGACTGGTGGCGGCGCTCGAGCGTGAGCCCGATGTCGAGCGGGTCACCGTGGTCGAGGCCACAGCGCCGGCGGCCGAGCTGAAGGCGGCCTTCGAGGGCCACGACGCCGTCGTCCATCTCGGAGCGGCAACGGCCATCGGGGCGGTTCTCGACGCGGCCGGATCCACGGCCGTGAGAATCTTCGTGTACCGGTCGAGCGCCACGGTGTACGGCGCGTGGTCGGACAACCCAGTACCACTCACCGAGGACGTGGCGATCCGCCCTAATCCCGGGTTCTCGTTCGCCATCGAACACGCCGAGGCCGAGCGGCGGGTCGCCGAGTGGCGCGACGACCACCCCGGCGTCACCGTCGCCGTGCTGCGGTCGGTGCCGGTCGTTGCTTCAGGCGGGGAGAGCTGGGAGTCGGCCACGCTGGGCCGTCCGTCGTCTCTTCGCCGAGGCGAGGCCCTTCCTCCGACCCAGTTCCTCGACGTCGACGACGCGGCCGCCGCTTTCGTGCACGCCGTGCGCCAGCGCCTCGACGGCACCTTCAACCTGGCCCCGGACGGACACGTGAGCGGCGAGACGGCGCGAGCGCTGGCCTCCTCGGGTCTGACGCTCCCGTTGCCAGAGCGGGCGGCTGCGCTGGCCGAGCGCTGGGCGTGGCGACTCGGTTGGGGAGGCGCGCCGTCGGCGGCGGTGCCCTACCTCGTCCAGCCGTGGGTCGTCGCCAACGACCGCTTGGCCGCCACGGGTTGGTCGCCGGTGCACACCAACGAAGAAGCTCTCGTGGCTGCTCGGGAGGGATCGTGGTGGCGCGAACTCAGTCCGAAACGCCGCCAGGAACTCGCCCTCGGCACGGTCGGTGTCGGAACCGTCGGTCTTGCGGTGGCGATCGTCGCCGTCGTGCGCGCGGCCAGACGGCGCGGGGTCGCTCGGGCCTGAAGTTCAGTCGGGGCGTTCGCCGAGGGTGAGCGACACCCGTCGCTCCGCGCCCTGGCGGGTGACGACCAGCGACGTCGTCGCTCCCGGCTTGAACATCCGCAACTGCACCACCAGCGCCGACATCGACGTGACGTCGACCCCGTCGATGCCGATGATCACGTCGCCGATTGCGAGGCCGGCGCTCGACGCAGGGCTGTTCTCCAGCACCGTGCCGACGATCACACCGCCGGCCCCGGAGTCGCCCTCGATTCCCACCCAGGCCCGACGCACGCGACCGTCGGCCATCAACTGGTTGGCAACCGAGCGGGCGACGTCGATGGGAGTTGCGAAGCCGATGACGCCGCCGCCCGTGGGCACGTTGGCCGCGGCGATGCCGATGACGTTTCCTTCCCGGTCGACCACCGCTCCGCCCTCACATCCCTGCTCTATGGCGACGTCGGTGCGGATCATGTCGACAAACGTGCGTCCGTTGACATCCGCTTCCTGGCCCATGGCGCTCACCACGGTGACGCGGACGAGGGGCCCGCTCGGGGAGGGACCGCGTGCGGCGCCGATGGTCATGGCGGGTTGTCCGACCTTCATTGTTGCTCGGCCCTCGCCCAGCGGCGCGACGGGGAAGTCGTCGCCCTCGAGATCGAGGACGGCCAGGTCGGTGTGCCGGTCGGTGCCCACGAGGGTGGCCTGTACCTGGCGACCGTCGTCGAGCGAGACCTGGAGGCGATCAGCGCCGTCGACGAGGTGGTGCGTCGTCAGCAGCATCCCGTCCTTGCGAAAGATCACGCCCGAGCCCCACGCCTCGTCGCCTCCGGGCCGCCGGGCGACGATCTGGGCAATGGCCGGTCGCAACCGGGAGGTGAGATCGGCGACGTCGGCCACGGTGTCGAGGCCACCGCTCGGTGTCCTTGCCGCGACTGGGAGATCGGTCGATCCCTTGCCGAACGGCCGAACGACGGCTACGACACCGAGCGTCAACAGCACGGAAATGCAGCTGGTGAGGGCGACGACGGTCACCAATCGGGGCGGACCTTGCGCCTCGATGGAGGCGACGGCTCTGGGGGCGACGGCGGCCACCTCGGTGGGGTGGCGCCACAGGCGATCCTCCTGGGGGAGCAACGGTGCGGAGTGGTCATCCTCCGAGCTCTCTTCCTCCCATGCCACGTGGCCAACGATATCGGGGGGTCCGTCCACGCACCGGTCGCCCCTCCTCGTACCATGAGGGGGTGTTGACGCCGCCGACCGATGCCCTCGAGTGGCTCGGGCTGTCGGGAGACGTCCTTCCGGTCGCCGAGGCGGTGGCTTGGACGCAGACGCCCGATTGCGGCGGCCAGGTGCTGTTCACCGGCACCGTTCGCGACCATGCGGCAGGACGTGCGGGCGTCCAGTGGCTGGAGTACGAGGCCTACACCACCCAGGTCGAGCCCCGGCTGCGGGCATTGTGCGCCGAGATGCGGGCCCGCTGGACGAGCCTCGGACGGATCGTGTTGTTGCACCGCGTCGGTCGCCTCGAACTTTGTGAGGTGGCCGTGGTCGTGGCGGTGGGATCCCCGCACCGACCGGAGGCCTTCGAGGCCGCCCGCTTCGCCATCGACTCGTTGAAGGCCACGATTCCCATCTGGAAGAAAGAATCGTGGGAGGACGGCGAGGCGTGGGGCCTCGACGCGGCGGACGTCGAAGAGGTGGGTACGGCGCTGTGAGCAACCTCCTGTATCTCGGCATCGCCATCGCCGCGAGCACCCTCGGCGGCATCGTGATCTACCTCCGCAACCGCAAGCCGACGTCGCTCAACGCCGGTATCGAGGAGTTCCAACGGGAGCTGAAGGCGTTGAACCCCGAGCGGCGGCCCGAGCCGGGTCGCCCCCCGGTTCGCAACGTCCCGCCCTCCGGCACCACGAGACCGAAGTAGGGCACAAGTGGCCCGCGACCTCGCCATCGACCTCGGTACCGCCAACACCCTCGTGTACGCCAAGGGCCATGGCATCGTGCTCAACGAGCCGAGCGTCATCGCGCTGAACATCCAGACCCAGGACGTGTTGGCCATGGGCCACGAGGCCTGGCAGATGATCGGGCGCACGCCCGGCTACATCCAGGCCGTGCGGCCGTTGCGGGGTGGTGCCATCACCGACTTCGACATCACCGAGCGCATGATCCGCATCATCCTCAGCCGGGCCGGCATCTCCCGGTTCAATCGACCCCGCGTCCTCATCTGTGTGCCGTCGGCCATCACATCGGTGGAAAAGCGGGCGGTGAAGGAAGCCGCCCGGCGGGCCGGCGCCACCGACGCCTACCTCATCGACCAGCCGATGGCGGCGGCCATCGGCGCCGGCCTCCCGATCGGCGAGCCCCTCGGCAACATGATCGTCGACGTCGGTGGAGGCACCAGCGAGACGTCGGTGATTTCCCTCGGGGGAACGGTCGCCCTTCAGGCCATCCGCGTCGGCAGCTTCGACATGGACACGGCCATCCAGACCTTCGTCCGACGTGAGTACGGCATCGCCATCGGCGAGCGCACGGCGGAGGAGATCAAGGTGGCCATCGGTTCGGCCCACGTCACCGACGACGAGGTGAAGGCCGAGGTGCGGGGGCGCGACCTCATGACCGGGTTGCCGAAGACGGTGGTGCTCTCACCCGAGGAGGTGCGCGACGCGCTCGAGGAGAACGTGAGCGCCATCGTCGACTCGGTCATCCAGT
>JBKJLU010000292.1:0-2667 GCA_046596815.1 Acidimicrobiales bacterium
GTCATCGGGAAGGGCGGCCTCGTCCTCAAGACGGTCGGTCAAGCCGTTCGGGCCCAGCTCCCTCCGGGCGCCTATCTCGAACTCTTCGTGAAGGTCGACAAGGACTGGCAAAAGCGCCCCAAAGCCCTGGAGCGATTGGGCTTCTAGGACTCGGGGGGTCGGGGCGGTGCGACCGATGGCGGGCCGACGGTGATGATGGTCCTGGCGGCGAGGACGGCCGCGAGGGCGGACGCCCACAGCGTGAGTTCGGGCCCGGCGGGCACGCCCCAAGCCACTTGGATGTCGAAGATCCACGCCACCCAGCACCAGCCGACGAAGGCGGCGAGGCTGGCGAGGATGGCCCCGACCAACCGGCGCGGACCGACAACTGCTCGCGCCATGAAGAAGACGAGCACGCCGACGACGAAGCCGACGGGGGCATAGACGACGACGAGTGCGAGTCCGGGGGCTTGGCCCTGATCGCCCCGAAAGCCGAGCCACGCCGGCGCCACGTGCCCGACCAGTGCGGCCAGGCCCGCCCAGAGCGCCGCGGACTGCCAGGACACGAGCACCTGATCGGACAGGAAGGCGACGGCACTCTGATTCGGTGTCGTCGCCGACCCTCCCGGCGACACGGCGATGACGACATGCCATGTGGCGGTGGCGGCGACCAAGACCTTGAGCGTGTCGAGCATCGCGATCAGCGGGCTCGAACCGGGTCCGGCGAGAATGGCCCGCAGTTGTTCGTCGAGCGGGCGCCCATCGGTCTCGATGCGGCGTAGCCGTTGGCGCAGCGATCGCCGGTCGGCGAGATAGCCGATGGGCACCGAGCCCACCAGGTACGCCCCGAGGGCGCAGAGCCCGGCGACGATGGCGACGGTTTTCACGGGCGAGACGTCAAGCGTGCAGGGGGGCGAGGAAGGCTTCGACGTCGGCGCGATTGCGCGTCCGTTTCATGGGCGGGAGGGCTCGCACCAGGTCCCACCGGTAGCCGGCCTTGCCGAGACGGGGGTCGAGCACGGCGACGACGCCTCGATCGTCACACGATCGGATGAGTCGGCCCGTGCCCTGGGCGAGGAGGGTCGCGGCGCGCGGGAGGTCGATGATCCGGAAGGCGGCCGGGCCGGCCCGCTCACGCCGGGCTTGCATGAGGGGCTCGTCGGGACGGGGGAAGGGGATGCGGTCGATGGTCACCAACGACAGCGATCGCCCGGGAACGTCGACGCCCTGCCAGAAGCCCATGGTGGCGAAGAGGCACGACGATTCGTCCTCGGTGAACGCCTTGATGAGCGCCGGCTTCGGGAGGTCGGACTGGGTGAGCACCCGCCACGGCACGCGAGGGGAGATCGCCTCAGCGGCTGCGGTCATGGCCCGCCACGACGTGAACAGCGCCAGCGTCCTTCCGCCGGCGGCCCGGATGAGCGCTTCGAGTTCGTCGTGCATGGCCGCCTCGTAGCCAGGATTGCGGGGGTCGGGTAGACCCAGCGCGCAGTACAGCAGGCCGTGTTGCGGATAATCGAAGGGGCTCCCGACATCGAGCACGGTCACGTCCGCGGCCTCGATACCCACCCGGTCGGCCAGGAACGGGGGGATGGTGGCGCTGGTGAGCACCGCCGTCACCTCACCCCACAACTTCTCCGACAGGAGGGGGCCGACCTCGACGGGTGAGCACTTGAACACCGGAGCATGCACCGGTCCCTCGACCCAGGCCACGTAGCTCGCCGGGATCTGCGCCAGAAAGGCGATGTCACCGGCGAGGTGCCCGCCCGCCTGCACTGCCCGGTTCTTCCGCGCTTCATCGCCGTCGGACTTGCGGACCGCGGCGTTCAGTCGAGCCGCGCGATCAGCGGCCAGCGCCAACGTGTCCATGAGGTCGTCGTCGAGGCCGGAGGGGAGCCGTCGATTGCGCCACGGCTCGAGGGCGACCTCCCATCGGTCGCCCATGGCCTCGAGCTCGTCGGCCAGCGGCGCCTCGTCCTTGGCCAAAAGCGGCCGGGCGTTGCGGGCCAGCGCCCGGAAGCGACCCGACCCGAGCTCGAGGCCGAGGGACGATGACGCCACGTCCTCGAGTTCGTGGGCCTCGTCGAACACCACGACGTCGTGATCGGGGAGGACGTGACCGCCACTGGCCAGGTGGGCCCCATAGAGGTGGGTGTTGACGACGACGACATCGGCTTGCTCGGCCCGCTCACGCGCCGCTTCGGCAAAGCAGACATCGCCGGAAGGGCAGCGAATTGCGCCGGGGCACTCCATGGCGTTGACGCTCACCTGAGCCCACGCCTTGGCCGACGGCTCGAAGTCGAGCTCACTCCGGTCACCGGTCTCGGACTCGGTGGCCCACTGCAACAGACGCAGGACCTGTGCGCTGAGTCCAGCCCCCATGTCGCTCGCATCGACCCCGTCGAACGAGAGGGTGTCGCCACCTCCGGCGACTTCGCGCGCTCGCTGGCGGCACAGGTAATTCGATCGGCCCTTCATGACAGCGAACTCGAAGGGAGCCCGCAGGTGGGTCTGGAGGAAGGGGAGATCCTTGGACGCCAGTTGGTCCTGCAGCGCTTTCGTCGCCGTGGCCACGACGATTTTGGAGCCCGACAGGACGGCTGGGACCAGATACCCGAGCGACTTTCCGGTGCCGGTGCCGGCCTGCACGACTAGGTGACGTCCCTCGGAGATGGCCGATGCGACGGC
>JBKJLU010000434.1:0-6056 GCA_046596815.1 Acidimicrobiales bacterium
CAGGTCGTGGAGTGGGCGGCATCGGTTTACGGGACGGCACTGATGCTCGCCGTGAGAGAACAAAACGCGCATGCTGTGGCTTTGTACGTGCGCGCCGGCTTCGCGGTGTCTGACGAGGCCGCTGACGCTCCCTCCGAAATCCGGATGCAACGTCCGCTTCACTGACCGGCTGCCAGTCGCACCCCACAGCCGGCCTTCGGGGACTCCGCGCAAACGTCATAGGAGCGCGTTCGCGAAGTCTTCGGCAGACACGACAGCGCCCCATACGCCTATCGTCCGCGCCATGAGCACCGGCAAGCGGGCGGACACGCTCGTCGAACACATGGGTCGCATCGAATACTTCACGCTCACCCGCCTATGGAACGGCCTGACCGACGACGAGCTGTTCTTCGAGCCGATGCCGAACATGTGGAGCGTGCGACGGCGCGGCGAGTCCACCACCGACATGCCGTTCGGCATTGGGGAGTGGGTCATCGACTTTGGCCGCTGGGGCGACGCGCCGGAACCGATGACGACGATCGCCTGGTTGCTGTGGCACATGGCCTCGATGCCGGGTCGGGCCCTCGAGACCGAGGTGTTCGGCGGACCGCACCCGTACTCGAGCGGGTGGTCGTCCCCATACCTGACGCACCACGAGATCTTCACGTCGGCCGATCGAGCCATCTCGGTGCTGCGGGAGGGCTGGTCGGCATTGAGGGCCGCGATCGAGCGCATGGACGACGAGGAGCTCGAGCGCCGCTACGCCCGGTACACATACGCCTCGGATCCCAAGCAGGACGGCGTGCTGCCGCTTGGCGAGCCCGGCCCGCTGCACCCGGCGACCTTCTTTTCCGTCAGCATCCTCAACGAGGTGTCACACCACGGCTCGCAGATCTGCATGCTGCGGGATCTGTACGCCCACGCAAGATGACGACTCCTCTCACACGGCTCCCTCTCGAGTGGGAGCAGGAGGCGAGCGTTGAGCGGTGCGACCGTCGACCTACGGTCAGGTGGTGCGAGGGGGCGCGCCGAAGAACGTCGAGGGCGTTGAGCGGTTGGTTCTGGAGATCTGCATCGCGTTGCCGGAGTCAACGGCGAAGGCGGATAGCTGGGCGCAGAACTACGTCATCGTCGCCCCGGTCACGGGGATCGTCGGCTTCGCGGACGTGCTGGCGGCCGCCTTCGCGACGGAGACGGCCGACGTCGTCGACGCACCGGTCCGGAACGCGTGGGCAATGCGAACAAGTGCTCGGCGCCGGACTCATCCATCGAGGTGTCGGCGCGGGTGGATGGCGACTGGCTCGTGCTGGCGGTGTCCGACGAGGGCCGAGGGCTCCCCGAGGACATCAAGTCCCGGCTCTTCGAGCGTTTCTTCCAAGGGCCGGACCAGCCGGCCGGGAAGCGTGGGACCGGGATCGGGTTGGCGATCGTGACGCGGTGCGTGGAGCTGCACGGGGGCACGGTGTGGTGCGAGGACCGTCCCCTTGGTGGGTCCACCTTCTCCTTCACGCTGCCCCGCGTCGAGACCGTATGACCGTGCTCCACTTCAGGTCCGGGGCGCGGGTCCTTGGGCAGGCCGATGAGCTGGGGGCCGCCATGTCGTGAACCTCATACGTCACACGGTCAGCGTCGCACGCGACGACGCCGAATCACGAAGGCCCTGTTCAGACGCAGCGCTTCCTTGACCTTCGACTCGGCTCGAAGGTTTACGGTGCCTTCGTGAGCACGTACACGATCGGGGAAACGGCCGAACGCAGCGGGTTCAGCACCTCGGCGCTGCGCTACTACGAAGGCATCGGCCTGGTCGCCCCGTCCAAGCGATCTGGTGCGGGCTACCGCCTCTACGACGACGACGCCCTGACTCGATTGTCGTTCATTGGATCGACGAGCTCACCGCGCTGACCGTCCAACTCCGCCAGGCGGCGGCGCAGCTCTCGGGCCCGGCGACCGACGGCCGCTGTAGCGAGCACTGTGCATGTGCCGCTCTCGCCGGTGCCCTAGCGACGACATGCACGACCAGCTCGGAGGTTTCGTGAAGCTCATCCCCATCTACGACGACACGGCACCCATCACGTGCACCATCAGCCGCGACGAGATCCCCGAACGCATCGAGCTCGTCGAACGGATGCGCCACAACCTCGAAAGGGTCGAGCGCATCGAGCACGGCATGCTTCTCCGCTTTCCGAACCGGGCCGATATCGACACCGACCTCCGACGGTTTGCCGTCGACGAGAAGCGCTGCTGCCAGTTCTGGGGCTTCGCCGTCGCCGCCCTCGGGAGCGAGCTGACCATGCGGTGGGAAGGACCACCGGACGCCGAAGACTTGATCGCGCGGTTGGTCGCCTACTTCGAAGGCGACCAGCCACTCACCACGATCAGCGGCCTGCTCTGATCCAATTCGCTGGCGCGGGACCTCGAACAGCGGCGAGGATGCCGCGTCCGTTCAGCCACGACCGAGGAGGAGTCCATCGTGAAGACCAGACGACGACCCGACCCCTCCTCACCGCTTGGAGCCGTCGCCGCTCGCTGAGCGACGCCCCGGTCAGGAGGTTTCACCCACTCCTCGACCGGAAGGAGCGCGATGTTCGCGCCGCCGCCCCACCTGATCCTCGATCCGGATCACTACACCGACCATGACCTCGGCCCGCTGAAGACGGGCAAGGAAGCCGAGGTCTTCGTCGTCGAACGCGTTGCCGACGACGGGCGCCACTGCCTCCTCGCCCACAAGCGCTACCGACCTCGCAGAGTCTCGGCGAAGGGGGAACTCGCGGCCCTCGGCTTCCAACGGGCCGCCAGTTTCGTCCACGACGCGGGCTATCGCGACGGGCGGGTGATCGGAAACAGTCGCGACCGGCGGGCCGTCGCCCGCCGATCGGCGCACGGAAGAACCGTGCTCGGCCGGGGATGGGTCGATCGAGAGTTCGATGCGCTCGGGCGGCTGGCCCACGCAGGCGTCAGTGTTCCCTATCCCGTCGAGCGCACGCCCGACGGCATCCTCATGGAGTATCTCGGCGATGGGCGAGCGGCGGCGCCGCGCCTGGTGGCAGCCGCTCTCGACCGTCCGACCGCCACGTACGCCGCCGAACTTCTCGTGGCTGATCTCGGGCGGATGCTCGGCGCCGGCCTCGTGCACGCCGACCTGTCGGTCTACAACCTCTTGTGGTGGCAGGAACGCCCGTGGATCATCGACCTGCCTCAGGCCGTCGACGTGTCATCGCATGCCCAGGCCCTCGACCTGTTGCGCCGCGACCTCGGCAACGTGGCGCCCTGGTTCATCCGCCAAGGCGTGCGCTTCGATCCGGACGAGGTGTTCGTCGACCTGCTGCCCTTCGCCTACGGCTGAGTCGGGTGGTTGTTCAGAAACGAACGAGGCGGCCCGGCCGGGCCCCGGTCGGCACGCCGTGCTCGAAGGTCACCTGGCCGCCGGCGATGGTGGCGACATACCCATCGGCCCGCTGGACGAGTCGACGGCCGCCGGCCGGGAGGTCGTAGGCCATCGTCGGAGGATGGAGCCGGAGCCCATCCATGTCGATGAGGTTGAGGTCGGCCCGCTTGCCCGCAGCGATGGTGCCGCGATCGGTGAAGCCGTAGGCCGCGGCTGGCCGGGCGAGGAGTTCGATGGCCTGTTCGAGCGGGAGACGTTCGCCGCGCGTGCGATCGCGCACCCAATGGGTGAGCACCGTGGTGGTCATGCTGGCGTCGCAGATGAGGCCGCAGTGGGCGCCGCCGTCGCCCAGTCCGAGGATCGAACTGGAGTGCACCATCATCTCCCGAATGGCTTCGTGATCGCCGTCGACATAGCTCGACAAGGGCGCGAAGAGCAGCGCTCGTCCATCGTTTTCCAACAGCCAGTCGAGCGCGATCTCGTCGCAGGTCCGTCCTGATCGCTCGGCCTCGGCGGCGACGCTCGCCTCGGGCGGCGGTTCGTAGTCGGGAGGGTCGCCCAGCGGGAAGATCTGTTCGTAGCGAGACATGAGGAACTTCGCCAAGGGGTTGCCCGTCGAAGGCTGTTCGGCGAGCAGGGTCGCACGCACCTCGGGGTCGCGCAGTCGGCGGACGCGCTCGTCCAATGGGAGGGAGGCGAGCGAGCGGTAGGTGGGGTGGGTGATGAAAGGGTGCAGCGACGACTCGAGGCCGAACAACATGCCTGTGGGCCGGGTCGGGACCTGCGGTACGAGGTGCAGGCCCTCGGCCGCCAAGGCCTCGGCGTCAGCCAACAGCGCCCGGAACCCGTCGCGGTCGTTCGGGGTCTGGGCCATCGAATAGGTGACCGTCCCGCCGGTCATGCGGGCGACCTCCACGACCCATGCCCGCTCGTCCGGTAGTCCGATACCGTCCGAGATCAGCTGGAAGACACCATGGCCGGCGGCCACGATCGCCTCGGCGATGACCAACAGCTCTTCGGCCGGGGCCTTCGTGCCGGGCACCGGACCGTGCTTCGACCGGTGCACCATCGTGCGCGACGTACTGAAGCCGACCGCGCCGGCAGCCAGCGCCTCGCCGGTGAGGCGGGCCATCTCTGCGGCCTCCTCCAGCGTCGCGTCTTCGTGGGCGCGCTCGCCCAGGACGTAGGCCCGCAGTGCGGCATGGGGGACCAGGGCCGCGAGGTCGACGGTGCGGGCCTGGCGGTCGAGGGCATCAAGGAACTCGGGAAACGATTCCCACGACCAGTCGAGGCCCTCGTGCAGCGCGGTGCCGGGGATGTCCTCGACGCCCTCCATCAACTCGATGAGGAACTGTTCGCCGCCGGGGCGAACGGGGGCGAACCCGACGCCGCAGTTACCGGTGACGACGGTGGTGACGCCGTGCCAACTCGACGGCGTGAGTTCGGGGTCCCACATGGCTTGGCCGTCGTAGTGGGTGTGCACGTCGACGAACCCCGGTGTGCAGACCAGGCCGTCGCCGTCGAGCTCGCGACGACCCTTGCCGGCCGATGGACCGACAGAGGTGATGCGGTCACCGTCGACAGCGACATCGGCGGTGAACCCGGGGGCGCCGGTGCCGTCGACCACCAGGGCCCCCCGCACCACGAGATCGTGTTCCGTCATTGGCTCTCCTCCATCTCGAGTTCGATCACCGTTGCGGGCGCATTGATCAGTTCGGCGGGCACATCGATGGCGACCTCTCCCATCGGGTTGCTGTTGAACATCTGATCGGCCACCGAACACGTCGTCGTGAACCCCAGGTCGTCGCCAGATCCGAGGTGACGCACCGCCCGCACGCGACGGATGGGAACGCCGCGTACCTTCACTGCGCCGAAGGGTCGACCAAGGAGGTGGAGGAGCACCTTGTTCCCGGAGCGGGTCGAAGGCCCGGCGAACTGCCATGGCTGAAGCCCGGGCCCGGCGCCGACCACCGCCGTCCGGTTCACCTGCATCCACGCGGCCAGCGCGTCGAGCCGGTCGACCTGTTCGCGCCGGAGCGAGCCGTCACCCGAGGGGCTGACATTGAGCAGCAAGTTCCCGCCGCCGGCTCGCACCTCACACAGGCGTTGCACGAGCTCGATCGAGGACTTGTAGTCGGTGTCGCTGGGGCAGTATCCCCACGTCGAGTTCATCGTCATGCAGGTCTCCCATGCTCGCTCCGGCGGCTGGGCAGGCACCATCTGCTCGGGCGTGTCGAAGTCGCCGAATCCGGGCAGGCGGTCGTTCACGAGGATGTCAGGCTGCAGCGACCGAATCAGATCGTGAAGCTCCGCCGCGTGCCATTCAGCCGCCGACCGTTCCCAGCCGCCGTCGAACCACAGCAGGTCGATCGGACCGTACCCGGTGAGCAACTCGGTGATCTGTCCGAAGAGGTACTGGAGATACCGCGACCAGGCCTCTGGGTCTGCCCGCGGATACGCAATCAATTGATACGGACGGTCGGCGTCAGTGAAGGCGGGGTAGTCGGGGTGGTTCCAGTCGGACAGCGAGTAATAGAGACCGACCCGCAGGCCTTCGGCGCGCGCCGCCTCGACCACCTCGGCGACGATGTCCCCACCGTACGGACCTCGGGCCACGGTGAAGTCCGAATGCTTCGAATCGAACATGGAGAAGCCGTCGTGATGTCTGGCCGTGAAGACGATGTAGCCCATC
>JBKJLU010000031.1:0-2543 GCA_046596815.1 Acidimicrobiales bacterium
CGCGAGAGCGGAGGCGGCGGGGGCGGCGGCGGGATGACCCTCATCCCCATCATCGAACTGTGTCGCTACTGCCCCGGCATGGTCACCGCCATGGGCGTCTCGATGGGCCTCACCGCCAGCGCCATCATGAGCCGCGGCACCACCCGCCAGAAGGAGCGATGGGCCCTCGACCTGCTCACCTTCGACAAGGTCGGCGCCTGGGCCATCACCGAGCCCGACTCGGGTTCGGATGCGTTCGGATCCATGAAGTCGACGGCCCGGCGCGACGGCGACGAGTACGTGTTGAACGGCTCGAAGACCTTCATCACCAACGGGCCGTATGCCGACACGATCGTCTTCATCTGCAAGCTCGACGAAGGCAACCCTCCGGCCGAGCGCAAGGTTCTGAGCTTCGTCCTCGACACGGGCATGCCCGGTCTCGAGCAGTCGAAGCCGCTGCGCAAGATGGGCATGCACTCCTCCCCCACCGGACAGCTGTTCCTCAGTGACGTGCGCGTAGGGCTCGACCGGCTCATCGGCGAGTCGGAGGAAGCAGCCGGCAGTGGTGGTCGGGCCGCCGCCAAGGACACCTTCTCGATGGAGCGCAGTGGCGTCGCCGCCATGGCCCTCGGGATCATCGAGCAGTGCCTCGAGGTGTCGATCGACTACGCCAAGAACCGGGTGCAGTTCGGCCAGCGCATCGGCGACTTCCAGCTCATTCAGCTGAAGCTGGCAAAAATGGAAGTGGCTCGCCTCAACGTCCAGAACCTCGTCTTCCGCAGTATTGAGATGGGGTCGGCCGGCAAGGGCCTCTCGCTGGCCGAAGCGTCGGCCATGAAGCTGTATTCGGCCCAGGCGGCGACCGAAGTGGCACTCGAGGCCGTGCAGCTGTTCGGCGGCAACGGCTACATGGCCGAGTACCAAGTCGAACAGTTGGCGCGCGACGCCAAGGTGCTGCAGATCTACGCCGGCACCGACGAGATCCAGGTCACCCACATCGCCAAGGCGCTCCTGAATCAGTAGGTATGCCGCGCCGCCGATGCGTCGCTCTGCGACCATGCCCGTGTGCGGATGAAGCAGACGTGGCGGGTCGGGGTGGTCATGGCGTTCGTCGCGCTGCTCGTTGCCGGTCGATCGATCCCGCCCGTGGGCGCGGCGATTACCGGGATCTCGCCCGGGTCGGTGACCATCGATCCGGGTGGCGGCGCCAGCGCGACGGTGACAGTGGTGTCGAACTCGGTGTCGTGCCTCTCGCTGCGTCCATCGAGTTCGGACATCGACGCCGAGGTGTCGGCGCGATGTGATGCCGGCGATTGGCGTTCGACCCTGACGGTGAGCGCGTCTCTCGACACACCGCCGGGCACCTACAGCGTCCGGGTCGTCGACCAGGAAGGGGGCGAGGGGGCGGGGCGCACCCTCACGATCCGGGTACGGGATACGACGCCGCCGCCCCCGACGAACCCGCCGCCGCCACCACCGACCACGACGACCACAGCGACCACCACGACCACCACTCGCCCGACATCGACAACGTCGTCGACGTCGACACCAACACCGACGTCGACGACCACGGCGCCGACGACACCGACACCGACACCGACCGTTGCGCCGGCCACGTCCGCCCCGGCCAACGCCAATCCCGCTGAAGCGTTCACCGGCCTCTCGTCGCTCGTCGCCCGCGGTATCGCTGCCGATGGCGTCTTCCTCCCCCTGACCGACCCGAGCTTCCGGAACTGCCTCCCCTTACGAGCCGCCTGCGGCGACGCCACCTCGGGCCTCGTCATCGTGCCGGCACGCACCACGTCGATGCGGTGGGACGACCCCTCGAGCGCCGGCAGCACTCCGGGTCTACGGCCCCTCGAACCCGCCACTCCCCCGAGCACCACTCGCGTGGCCGCCGTCGGGGACGCTCCCACCGAGAGCGCAGGCACGGCCCGCTACGCCCTGCCCGTCCTGTCGGTCTCGTCGGGGTCGACCGGCGCGGGGGCCGAACTTCGTTCGCTCGATGCAGCCGGACAGCTGAGCCCGACAGGTCCCGGTACCGACGCGGCTGTGTCACTGCTGCCGGTGGCGGTCGGCCCGTTGGTGCCGAGCGACTCGTCGTCGGCCGGTCCGGCATTTGCGAGCGGTGCACCATTCGGACGGCCGACGGCGGTGCGAAGCGCACAACTCACGGAGGCGGCGCCGGCCATCGTCCTCCTGCGCGGGACCGGTGGGCAGGTGCTTCACGGCATCCGCCCCGACCCGGACTGGAATGCCGGCATCGACCTGATTCCGCTCTTCACGGAGAGCGCACTCCCCTACCTCGTACGGGGCGTCGACGGACCACCCGGTCTGTTCATCCCCCGCCCTGCCGACATGCGCGTCGCTCCGGCGCCCGGTCCGACCGGCGACGACCCGCGCCCGTACGAAGGTCGTTCCCCGGTCGCCGTCCTCGCCGGAGCCGCAGCGGTCGCTGCCGCCATGACCGCCCTCGCCACCGTGAACCGCCGCCGTAACCGGAGCCGGATCCGTCAGTAGGCCTCGCGGAACACTCCCGAGATCCGCCGGTACGGTCGCGCCAT
>JBKJLU010000200.1:0-5364 GCA_046596815.1 Acidimicrobiales bacterium
GAGGACCGCTGGGACCTCGCGGACTTCGGGATCGTGACGGGCATCATGCCGATGACGCCGCCCAAGCCGCACGTCGTGGTCCACCAGGAGTTCAGCCTCGCGGACTTCCGCCACGAGCCACCGCCTGACGATGGCTTCCGGGTGGCGTCGTTCGTCAACTGCTTCCCTGAGAACAAGGACGCCTACCGGGGCTTCCGGTCGGTCGCCGAGCTACGGCCTGCGTTCGACTGGAAGGTGTACGGGGCGTACGGCTCGGTCCCCGAAGATGAGTACGCCGCGGGCAACATCGGCAAGTGCTCCGAAGTCGGCGATGCGATGCGCGCCTCGCAGGTCGCCTGGCACACCAAGCAATGGTCGGACGGCTTCGGGCACGTCATCCACAACTGGTTCGCGGTGGGTCGGCCCATCGTCGGCCATGAGTGGTACTACCGCTCGCAGCTTGCGGGTCCGTTGTGGCAGGAAGGCATCACGTCGTTCGACCTGACCGACAAGTCACCGGCCCAGGTGGCGGCCATCCTCGACCGACTGCATAACGATCCCGACCTGCGCCTGCGGATGGGTGAGAACGCCGCCAAGCGGTTCCGTGAGGTGGTGGACTTCGACGCTGAGGAACAGGCCATCCGGGCGCTGTTCTCGCAGGTGCTCCCATGAAACTTTTGGTGTACGGACACTGGAGTCATACAGGTTTCGGGATCGTCACGGAAGCGATCGGCGGACGCCTCGTCGCTCTCGGGGTGGACGTCCGGGTGCTCGCCATGAACCATCGCGGCGAGCCGGTCAAGGGTCCGCTGGCCGGTCGAGTCTGGCCCTTCGAAACGCTCAGGGGCTACAGGATGCGACCGGCCGAAGGCGGTATCACCGGGGAGCTGTGGACGGCACTTGACCCAGATGACGACGACTGGAAGCCCGACGCGGTGCTGGCCATCGCGGATATGTCGGGTCTCCTGAACTATATCGACCAGGCGCTGGAGGCGTGGAAGACGGTTCCCGTCTATCACTATTGCCCCATCGAAGGCGACAACCTCACCCCGCACTGGCGGCAGGTGTGGGAGATGTTCCAGCCCGTCGCCATGTCCGACTACGGCCAACGGGTCATCTCCGAGCACATCAGGCGCCCGGTCCCGCGCATCTATCACGGCGTGGATACCGAGACGTTCTACCCGGTCAGCCCTGGCAAGCCGATCCGCATGGACGACCGGACGTTTCGCTCCAAGGATGACTGCAAGGGTATCTTCGGATTGGCCGGGCGCAAGGTGCTGCTGCGGGCCGACCGCAACGTCGTCCGCAAGAACTTTGACGCGCTGCTCCGGGCGTTCGTGCCCATCGCGCAAGCGGACCCGGACGTGGACCTCGTGCTCCATTGTCGGCCCATCGACCCCGAAGGCATCGACCTCTGGCAGGAGATCCTGCGGATGCCCGAGGACGTGCGCGGGCGGGTGAAGTTCACCGGAGCCCACGACACCTTCAAGGGCTTCCCACAGGTCGCCCTGAACGTGCTCTACAACGCGGCCGACGTCTACGTCACGACGACCGGCGGCGAGGGCTTCGGCCTGACGATCGCTGAGGCCATGTCGGCGGGGGTCCCGGTGGTATCCAACGCCTGGGCCGCCGAAGTCGAAGTCATCGGCGACGGCGGCATCCTCATTCCACCGCTGCACGACACCTACGGCCAGCCGGTCGTGTACCACTCCAAGTTCGGCATGGACTGGGCCGTTCCCGACCACCGGGCGTTCGTGGAGCCGGTCCTGCGCCTGCTCGCGCACCCCAACCATCGCAAGTCTCTCGGGATCAGCGGTCGGCTGCACATCCAGCGCTCGTTCTCATGGGACGCCGCCGCCGCCCAGTTCATCGACCTTCTCTCCCCCGCTGCTGAGGCTGTCGCCTGATGCCACTCGTCACGCTCACCGAACTCAAAGACTACCTGCGGGTGACCAGCACGACCGACGATCTTCGGATCGCCTCGGCTGCATCGAACGCCAGCATCATGGCCGAGCGTGACACCGGCCGGACCTTCGCGGTCACGTCCAACACCACGCGGACCTACTCGACGGACGGCCAGTCGAGCTTTGTCATCCATGACCGCCCGTACACCGACACCACGCGCACCGTGACGTTGACCGGGGCGACCGTGACCGAAGGCTCGGGCGCGTGGTTCCTTCCCGACCGACGCAACCAGGCCGTGACGACGACCATCCAGCTTCGCCACTACGACACGTCGCGCTCGGACTGGTACAAGGCCGATCCGCAGTGGTTTGACAAGAACCTCGACTCCCGGCGCTGGCCGGCTGGACAGCCAAACGACCTCGTCATCACGGGCGTGGTGGGTCATCCGCAACTGCCGCTCGATGTCTTCCAAGGCGTCCTCGAGCTCGCCGCGTACCTGTATTGGAACGAGAAGTCGGGCGCGTCCGGGTTCGTCCAGACCCCGCAGGGCGACCAGGTCGAGCTCGGCCAGTACCCCGAGGCGTACCAGCGGATGGTCCGCAACTGGCGCATCCGTACCGCCGTGGCCGCGCCATGAGTCTCAAGGGGCAGGCTGGACTGCACCGGCGACTGACTGCTATCAAAGACGGGCGCCCCCTGCTCCGCACGATCCAGCTCCGGGCCGTCGCCGAGGCAAAGGAGCGAGTAGCCCGCAAGACCGGCCACACCGCCCGGACCATCATGCCCGGTGGGCTGACCGATACCTTCACCATCGTCACCGCCCAAGGCGCAGCGGTGTTCCTGGAGTTCGGCACCCGCGCCCATGACATCCGACCGCGCAAGGGCAGGGCGCTGGCGTGGCCCGCCAATGCCAGCGGTAGGCGGCTGTCAGGGCGGGCGCGGACCAACTCGGGTCGCATGATCTTCGCGCGCAAGGTGCGCCACCCCGGCACCAAGGCGCAGCCGTTCCTGCTGCCCGGAGCCATCGCGGCGGTGCACAGCGTCGGTATGCGGTCCGTGGTCGATGCCTGGAACTCGGCGGCTTAGATGGCTACCACCTTCCGAGCCGACACGCGGGCGGGTATGTACGCCGCCATCGTCGCCATGAAGGCCGCGCATCCCACGGTGCTGCGCGAGGTCCGGCGCATCCGACCGTCGCACTACAACACCCCGCTACCGCTGGCGTGGGTGGACATCCTCTCGGAGTCCGCTTCTCACTCCGCGGGAACGCGCGAGCGGGTGCTGTCACCGTCGATCGTATTCATGGGTGCGCCCATCGATAACGACGAACAGGCGACCGATTGGGACGCGCTGGTGGACCTCGCCGCGGACTGGTTCACGGACCGGCCGCAGTTTGCCGCCGTCTCCATCTGGGACCGCTGGACCGTCGCCGATGAGTCGGAGGAAGTCCAGACCGCGCCCGACCAGACCCGGACGTTCCCCATCGTCCGGTTCACCTTCACCAACGTGTCCCTCCGCGAGGGGCGCATCTAACCCTCTTTCACGCTCGCGTTCTTTCGGCCAATGCCCGCCAAATCGGCGGGTTTTTTGATGCCCCCGCGAAGGGCAGGAGGTAAATCAAGTGCCCATCGCAGGTTTGACAAGATTCCGCCGCCATCAGTGGGGCAAGCAGAGCGCTTTCTCCAGCAATACCGCCGCCACGCGCCGGATGCCGTGGCGGGGAGCCATCGTCGTCGATCCCGCCCGGACCGAACCGGATGTGGACGTCGGCTCGCTCGACCCCATCCTCGCCCCGTTCCTCGGGCCGCAGACCGTCACGGCTGGGCTGGAGGTCACGGCACTCGCCTACGACGACGCCGCCTACTTCTGGTCGGCGCTGGTCAAGGAATCCAGCATCACCGGGGCGGGTGCCAACAAAACGCACACCATCCAGGCGGCCTCGCTCACCGCCGACGACTTCGCCTACTTCACCGACCAGTGGGGCGACGACGTATCGACCGACTACATCATCGGCGGGTCGGGCGTCGGCGACTCCGGCGAGATCGGGTTCGGCGACGACCTCGGTGTCTGGACGGGCTCGCTGGACATGGTCTACGCCCGCGCCCAACTGGGCAGCGGTCCGACCGGCGGCATCGTCGTCGATGACACCCCGCAGTGGGTCTACGGCGCGCATACCGAGGTCTACCTGGACTCGGTCTACACCAGCATCGGCACGACCCGCATCGTGGATGCCGTCCACGGCGCGACCGTCCGCGTCTCGAACAACCTCGACCAGAAGCGGTTCGCCAACGGTTCCAACACGGCCTTCCAGCTCTCCGGCTACGGACGCGGGGCGCGGGAGATCGAGGTGGAACTGGTACTCGCCAAGACCACGGCCACGGTCGCCGAGTTCATCACCCTCGATGACTCCCCGGTCCCCGAGCGGTTCATCGAGCTTCGGACCATCTCGCCCGAGTTGATCAACGCGGTCAACTACTCCCAGGTCATCCGCGTCCCGGCTCGCCTCATCAGTCGCTCGGACGGCGAGCTCGGCGGCAACGCCACCGTGACCCTCACCTATCGCGGCTTCTACGACTCCGACCTCGGCTACGTCGTGCGCGTAGTCCTCGTGAACGGTGTCGCTGCTCTCTAGTCCCAGGAGTTTGCTCGCATGGAAACCGTCGTCATCCGGGATTGCTCGTGTCCCGGCACACCCCATCCCGAAGGGGACGAGGTCTACCTCCACTCCACCCTGCCCATGCTCGGCGGCATCGTCGCCGAGCAAGCGATGGTCGGGGCCAAGTCCACGGACGAACTGACCCAGACGTGGCTGCTCATCTTCGTCCGCTACGGGGCGTCCGGCTGGAACCTCACCGATGAGGACGGCCCGGTCCCGTTCGACGTGGAAGCCCTGTTGGGTGACTGGCTCATCGGTCGGCCCGTTGCGCTGAAGGCCGCCGAGCTGTACCAGGAAGCCGTGGCATCCCCTTTGGCACAACGACGCTCCAAGCCCTCGCCGACTGGGCGGACAACGGCTACGACGTCTCGCACCCGCAAGCCGACCCCCTCACCGTCCGCCTAGCCGTCGCTGCGACGTTCGGGTGGGCGGCCACGACCGATATGGACTGGCGCGAATACTCGGCCGCCCGTCAGTACGTCTCCGAACACCGCATCGGCACGCGCCTCCGTGAGAAGTCGCACGCCGAAGAAGCACAAGCCAAGCGATCCCGGCAAGCCCTGAGATAAGTAGGAGAACCGCATGGGGCTGGCCGAGACTGCTGAACTGGCGGTCCGCATCAATCTGGAAGGCAACGCGGCCGCCGGCATCGATCGTCTCGACCGCAAGGTCAAGGGGCTCGGGGCATCGGCTGGCCGCGTCGGTCGCGGCGTGGGCCAGATCGGCGCTGGCATCGCGCGAGCGGGTCTGCTCGTCGGTGGCGCAGCGGTCGCCGGGATCGTTGCCGCAGCCAAGGCGGCCATCGACTTTGAAGACGCCTTCGC
>JBKJLU010000203.1:0-3448 GCA_046596815.1 Acidimicrobiales bacterium
GCAGGAAGGCGGGCCGCAGCTCGGCTTTCTGTTCGAGGGTGAGCGTCGACCGATAGATGGGGACGCCCTCGTCGAGCTGGGCCCTGGCCGCCTGCAGGGCCGCCACCTCGGTGAGGAGCGTCTTGTCGAGGCGGGAGAGTTTCTCCTTCTTCGGCAACTGGTTGTCGACGGTGTCGAGATCGGCGAGACACAGCTCGGTCTCGACCGTCGTCAGGTGCTCGATGGGATCGGAGGGACCCATGACGTCGTCGTCTTCGAAGGCCCGCAGGACGTAGACGATCGTGTCGACCTCGCGAATGCCGCCGAGGAACTTGTTGCCGAGTCCCTCGCCTTTGCTGGCCCCGGCCACCAGCCCCCCGATGTCCATGAACTCACAGGCGGCGTGGACCACGTTCTTCGATTTCGACATGGCGGCGAGGGCGGCGAGTCGATGATCGGGAACCTTGGCCCGCCCGACGTTCGGGTCCTTGGTGGCGAAGGGATAGGGCGCGGCGAGGGCGCCTCCGCCCGCGAGGGCGTTGAACAGCGAAGACTTGCCGGCATTGGGGAGGCCGACGAACCCGAATCGTTCCATCTCGGCGTGAGGCTACAAGGGTGCCGTTTGGTGGACTTCTCGTGCCGACCGGTATCCTCTGGCCCATGTCGAA
Organism: Acidimicrobiales bacterium; assembly: GCA_046596815.1. Classification (GTDB taxonomy): domain Bacteria; phylum Actinomycetota; class Acidimicrobiia; order Acidimicrobiales; family CADCTF01; genus DATLED01. The sequence goes on from JBKJLU010000203.1 coordinate 648, forward strand.
GCGAACCGTCAAGGCCAAGAACCGCGCTCGGCGCAAAAAGGCCAACCACGGCCGCAAGCCGAACCGCGGCAACAAGAAGTAGCCCTACCTTCGCTCTACCCCTGGCCGAGGCGGGCCTGTAGCGCTTCCGTGCGGATCTGGTAGGCGCTGAAGGACTTCACGACCTCAAAACCCATGGCGATGTTGATGCCCAGCATCGGTGCGTTCGAGAAGGCGTTCCAGGTGTCGACGTACTCGATCTCCGGGTGTTCGTCGAAGAGTCGCAGGCAGTTGGCCGCCTTGAGCCAGCGCCCGAGGCCCTTGTCTCGGTGGGTCGGGTCCACGGCCGTGGCCTCCTGCCAGGCCGCCTTGGGGTCGCTCGGCGGGAACAGAAACTCGGTGTAGCCCACGAGTTCGTCTGCTTCGTCGTGACGAACCACGAGTGTCCACCACCGATAGCCCTTGCGGAGCGAGCGCTCCTCCCCCTCGCGCTGGCGCTCGGGGGTGTGGACCCAGTCCTCCATCTCCAGGTCGTCCCGGGGAGCGGTGTTCATGACCATCGAGAGGGCGACGAACTTCTCGAGGTAGGGCTCGGGGACGGGTCCGTCCCACGAGAGCAACGAGTACCCCTCGGCCCGCTCTTTCGCCTTGACGACCCAGTCCTCGAGCATCGATCGGTCGACGCCCGACAGAAGCATCCGGCTCTTCCGTTCGAGGATCTTGAGGTCGGCGCCCACGTGCTCGCTGAACGTCGACGCCTCCCGGTCGGTGACTCCCCCGCCGTTGAGCATGGTGCGACCGTCGACCGCCGCGGCCTCGAGCGCCGGCGCCAACAGGGCTCGGGCCATCCCGTGGCCACGGGAGGCCGAGCGGACGTACACGTCGATGCCGGCCTGGTCGAGATTGGTCTCTGTGTACTCGAGCGAGAGCGAGCTCGACCCCACGATCTCCGCTCCGTCGTCCGCCTCCACGACCCATCGGAAGGTCTTGCGGTGTGAGGGTTGGTCGAGCAGCTCCTTCTTCCACAGCTCGAAGGGCGGAACCGGATCTTCGTCCCAGAGCTCGAGGTGTTCGGTGCGGCTGAGGTCGTAGAGAGCCTCGAGTTCGGACTCGGAAGCGACCTGCGGGTCGAACGTTTTCACGGCATGGTCCACGGTGTTGCCTCCCGGTCGCGCAGCGGCGCAGTTTCTCTCCACCGGGCGCCCCCGGGAAAGCGAATTACGTTGACCGCATGGCTGCACTGCCTGCGCTCGCTGCGTTACACATCGCCGATCCGCCCGAGCTCTGGGAGGAACTCGGCTTCGTCGTCGAGGACGGCTCGGTCAAGGTCAGTGGCATCCGCCATGTCCTCGGCGCGGATGGCAAGGGGCTGCGGGCCTGGTCAGTGCGGGGCCTGCCACCGGACACGGCCGGCATCGACGGCCTCGGGTTCGACCTCCCGGCCTTCCCGGCTCGTCCCACCCCCGATCACGCCAACGGCGTCGTCGGCCTCGATCACCTCGTCGTCCTCACCCCCGACCTCCCCCGAACGATCGCGGCCCTTGAAGCCTCGGGACTCGAGCTGCGCCGAACGCGCGACACGGGAAGCTCGACGGCGCCGATGCAGCAGGCCTTCTTCCGACTGGCGAGCGCACCGGGCGACACCGAGCCCGGCGTCGTGCTCGAAGTCGTCGGACCGTCGACGCCGAGCGGTGACGGGCCTCTTCGTCTCTATGGCCTCGCCTGGACCGTGCGCAACCTCGATGCCACGGCCGCCTTTCTGGGCGATCGGCTCCGTCCGGCCAAGGACGCCGTGCAACCCGGCCGCCGCATCGCCACCCTCGACAGAGCGGCGGGCTCGACCGTGCCTCAGGCCTTCATGTCGGCCCAGCCGTGACCCACTCGATCGCCACGGTCGTCGAACTGGTCGCCACCCGAAGCGCGCCAGCCGTCGGTCCGGTTCTGGTCGGGATCGGTGGTGCCGTCGCCGTGGGGAAGTCGACGTTCGCCGCCGCCCTGGTCGATGCGCTCGCGCCCCGTTCGGTCGAGGTGGTGGCCACCGATGGGTTCCTCCGCACGAACGCCGACCTCGCCGAACGGGGTCTGCTGATGCAGAAAGGTTTCCCGGAGTCGTATGACGAGAGCTTGATGCTGGCCTTCATCACCGATCTTCGAGGCGGACGCGCCGCCACGCTGCCCGAGTACTCCCACGCGACCTACGACCGCATCGAGGGCGCCGACCGGTGCGTGTCCGCCTCCACCGACATCGTGATCATCGAAGGGGTCAACGCGCTGCAGCCGGCGATCGCCCCGCTTCTCGACGTGCGTCTCTATCTCGACGCCGACGAACCCGTCGTCCGGAGGTGGTTCGTCGACCGATTCCTCGAACAGGTCGACCTCGCCCACGCCGACGAGTCGTCGTTTTACCGCCGCTTCGTCGATCACCCTTTCGAACAGCAGCGCCAGATCGCCGAAGGCACCTGGATCGGCATCAACCTCGTGAACCTCGTCGACCACATCGCGGCGACGCGCGCGGCCGCCGATGTCGTGTTGACGAAGGCCGCCGATCACTCGTTCGTGTAGGCCAAGCCTTTCTCCTGCAGGATCCCTTCGAGCGTTCCGGGACGGTCGGTCATGACGGCGTCGACGCCGATGTCGCCGAGCGATGCCATCTCCTCGGGATCGTCGATGGTCCAGACGTGGACGGCGAGGCGGGACCGGTGGGCGGCGGCCACGAACTCCTCGTCGACGACGACGATGTCACCGAAGGTGCGCGGCACCTGCAAGGCCACGGACGAAGTCGCCGGCGGTTCGAGACCGCCCCGGAAGGCCCGATAGAAGTC
>JBKJLU010000451.1:0-4525 GCA_046596815.1 Acidimicrobiales bacterium
GAACCGGTCGCGACCGCACCTGCGTCGATGGCGTGGGTGCTCATGGCGATGAGGTCGCGCCACGACCGATGTCGCCACGCCCACCAGTAGCCCGTGCCCCACCGCACAGGGATGACCATCGTCACCATGGAAGTGTCGCACCTCGAGCCCGATGGTCACCCGGCAATGACGTCGGCCCTCCGGAACACCAAGGCGGCGGCGCCGACGGAGATGAGGGTGTACAAGGCCAGCAGGCCGAGCGCGACTGAAGGTGATCGTCGAGCAGGTTCGCCGGCAAAGTCGGCCCACGTCAGCACTCGCACCGCCGTATCCGTCAGCAGGTAGGACGAAAGCCAGGGCTTGCGCCCCCGCAGAATCGACTCGACGAGAGCGAGCCAGATCCACACGGCAATGATCGCCCCGGCCGTGCTGCGGCTGATCGAGGCGAGGCAGCCGCCGAGCACCGCCGCAAATGCGGTGATGGCGGCGATGCGGGCGACGGCGGCGAAGACTTCGACGGCGTAAGCCGAATCGAAGCCGGCGGTCGAGCCGTGGAACAAGGCGCTGGGTAGGAAAGCCAGCAGCTGCAGCCCCTGCAGGACCATGGCGAGGATGAACGCCCACAGCGCGATGGCGGCGAGACGAGCGCCGAGCAGACGCACACGGCGAGGCTCCCAGGTCAGCATCGTCGCGATGCTCCCGCTCTTCCACTCACCACCCACGACTCCGGCGCCGCCGATGAGCCCGCCCATGAACAAGAAGAACGCCGTCAGGGTCAGCGTGCCATCGCCGCTGCCCGACACCCACCAGTCGGACACGACGGCAGGGTGGGTCTGGTTGGTGCGGGCGAGCTCGGCCAGGTCGAGGTCGAAGCTGTCGAAGAAGGCGACGAGCCCGAGCACGGCGATGCCGACGCCGGCGACGGCGAGCAGCACCCACACCATGCGACGGCGCAGCGATCGTTCGAGTTCGAGCCGAAGGAGTCTCATGCGACGGCCGTCTGGGTCAACTCGAGGAAGAGATCCTCGAGCCTCGACTCTTCCTGGCGCAGTTCGCTCAACCAGATCCCGGCCTGACCGAGCGTCCGACTGATCACGGGGCCGTCGACGTCCCGGACCCGAAGGTGAGAGCCGGCCCGCTCGCTCTCCAACCCGCTCCTCTGCAGTACGGCGATGGCCTCAGCGTCCTGCTCGGCCGGAACCTGGATCAACCAGGCACCCTGGCGGTCGTGCAAGAGTTCGGCGACGCTGGCGGTGAGCACGCACCGGCCCCGACTGAGGATGGCGACGCGGTCGCAGGTCTGTTCGACCTCGCCGAGGAGATGACTCGAGAGAAAGACGGTGCGGCCTTCGTCGCCGAGTTTCCGCAGCAGCTGACGGATCTCGCGCATCCCCGCCGGGTCGAGCCCGTTCGCGGGCTCGTCGAGGATGATCAGCGCCGGGTCCTTCACCAGCGCCACGGCGAGCGCCAACCGCTGGCGCATGCCGAGGGAGTAACGCTTCACGGCGTCACCCGAACGGGACCCGAGCCCGACGGCTTCGAGGGCATCGTCCGCCCGCTTTGCCGGGATGCCGTCGACTGCAGCCAGAAGTCGTACCTGTTCGCGAGCGGTCATCGTGGGGAGAAAGGCGGCGTTCTCGACCACCGACCCAATCGACGGCATCACCTCGGGGAGGCCACCGGGAACCGACCGACCGAGCATCTGGAGCTGACCAGAGGTCGGTCGTACGAGTCCGAGGAGGCAGCGGATGGTGGTTGTCTTGCCCGAGCCGTTGGGTCCGAGGAAGCCGAAGACGCCACCTTCGGGCACCTCGAGGTCGAGATGGTCGACGGCCACGGTCGGGGGGCGACGGAGCCGTCGATACGACTTCTTGAGTCCGATGATTTGGATCACACCTGTACCGACGATCCATCGATCCGCCGCGGGTGACAGCTTTCGTGGTTTCCTTTTCTCTTGTCGATGTCACCCCCGAGCGGCGTTCGTCCGTCTGTCACATGTACGGGAAGTCGACAAGGAGCGGGAAAATGAAAACAAGACGACGTCGAGCAATCGCGCTCGCCGTAGCCATCGGATCGATCGGACTCAGCGGGTCGGGGATCTCTCTCGTGGGTGGTGTCAGCAGCGCCAGTAGCGCCCCGTTCTCCGTATCTGTGGCCTCGACGGTGCTGCGCGACCAAGCCGGCGCCACGGTCGGGAAGGTCGCGTTCCAACAGATCTCCCCGGACAAGGTGCGGGTCAGAGCGCAGGTGTCGGCCCTCGCGCCGTTCGCGGAGTTCCACGGTTTCCACGTCCACACCAACGGCGCGTGCAGCGGTGATTTCGTTGCTTCGGCCGGTGGTCACTGGAACCCGACGAGCTCGACCCACGGCGACCACGCCGGCGACCTTCCGACGTTGTTCGCAGATACCAACGGCCAGGCGCGGACGAGCTTCGTCACCGATGCCTTCACCGTCGACCAGCTTCTGACCGACACCGGCGGCGTCGCCGTCATCGTCCATGCGGGTCGCGACAACTACGCCAACATTCCGGCCCGCTACAGCACCAGTTCCGGTCCTGGCCCCGACACCGCGACCAACAACACCGGTGACGCCGGTGGTCGCTACGCCTGTGGTGTGGTCGAGGCCGGCTCTCCCGACTTCGGTGAGGGAGGCGGCGCCGGCGGGTACTGGATGGCGGCCAGCGATGGCGGCATCTTTGCCCACGGCGACTCGCCGTTCTTCGGCAGCCAGGGGGCGACGCCGCTGGCCAAGCCGGTCGTCGCCGCGGAGGCGGCCCCCGGTCGCTCGGGCTACTACCTGGCGGCGTCGGACGGTGGGGTGTTCACCCATGGCGACGCCGAATTCGTCGGCAGCGCCGGCGGTGCGCCGCTCAACAAGCCGGTCGTGGCCATGGCCCTGCCCTCGAGCGACGCCGTGGCCGTGATCGTCAACCAGGCGGGGGCGACGATCGGGCAGGCCACCTTCACCCAGTTCGGGCCGCACATCCGGGTCAATGCAACGGTGACCGGACTGGCCCCGAACTCGGAGTTCCACGGTTTCCACGTGCACACCAACGGCGAGTGCAGCGGTGACTTCGTGGCGTCCGCCGGCGGTCACTGGAACCCGAGCGCATCGGTCCATGGCGATCACGTGGGCGACCTACCAGTGCTGTACGCGGACGCGTCGGGCGTGGCCCGAGCCAGCTACACGGTCGACTCCTTCACGATCGACCAGATGCTCGGTGACGTCGGCGGATTGGCCGTGATCGTGCATGCCGGGCGTGACAACTACGCCAACATCCCTGCGAGCAGGTACTCGACGACCGCCGGTCCCGGTCCTGACACGGCCACCAACAACACCGGTGACGCCGGAGCTCGACTCGGCTGCGGCGTCGTCAAGCCCGCAGGCGGTACGGCCGGGGCCGGGTACTGGTTGGCGGCGTCCGACGGTGGTGTCTTCGCCTTCGGCGACGCCCCCTTCGCCGGCAGCATGGGAGGCGCTCCGATCAACCAACCGATCGTGGCCATGGCGTCGACCCCCACGGGACTCGGTTACTGGTTGGCTGCCGCTGATGGTGGTGTCTTCGCCTTTGGCGACGCGACCTTCCTCGGCAGCACGGGGGCCACGCCGCTGAACCAGCCGATCGTTTCCATGGAAGCGACACCGTCAGGGCAGGGGTACCTGCTGGTGGCCAAGGACGGCGGCATCTTCACCTTCGGCGATGCCGGGTTCGAAGGCAGCACCGGCGCGGTCACACTGAACAAGCCCATCGTCGGGTCGGCCATGACCGAAAGCGGGAACGGGTACTGGCTCTTCGCCAGTGACGGCGGCGTCTTCACCTTCGGCGATGCCGAGTTCCACGGCAGCCAGGGCGCAACCGCCCTCAACCGCCCGGTGGTGGCCGGGGCCTGAGCGTCTGTCGCTACATGGCGGCGCCGCCGGCGACATGCAGTTCGCCGTCGGCGTCGTCATGTTGTTCGAGACTTGCGGGGCGCGACGCAGGAACCGCGGGACGCATCGGGAGGAGTCGCCCGGTGCCGGTCTCGGCCGCTTCGAGTTGCGCGACCACCGAGCGGGCGACGACCGGGGCCATCATGATCGTGAGGTGCCCTTGATCCTTCACCAGGATGTTGGTGGCGTTGAACGAGGGGTGGCGCAACATCGCTGAGGCCGCCGGCTGGATGAGCAGGTCGAGGTTCGAATAGAACGCCACCCAGCGGACGTCGGTGCGACGAACCCCGGCGGCGAGTCGGCGCATCACGGAGGATCCGGGGCGCATGTCCCGAGCACCGGGACCGATCCCGGCGCGAGCGGTCAGCGTTCCCTCGTGGGGGGACGCGATGGTGATGGCGGTGTCGACGTAGGCGTCGCCCCCGAGTTCTTGTACGTAGTAGCGCAGTAAGACCCCACCCATGCTGTGGGCGACGATATGTACCTTTTCGGCACCGGTCAGTCGACGAATTTCTGCGACCCGATTGGCCAAGCGGGTCGCCAGTTCCGGCACTCCTTCGCGGCCCCAGGCGACGTAGTTCATCGAGTGCACGCTCGAGAACCTCGACTGGCGGAG